>JANRLN010000166.1:0-2111 GCA_033762515.1 Planctomycetaceae bacterium | reverse complement strand
GGCCGTCCTTGCGTGCGGTTTAATGAGTGAGTAGTTTGATAGGCAGACTCGTCCTCCTGCCGTAGCGCTCCGGCTGGAATCAACGGGGCGGCGCTGCCGCTCCGTTTGTGTCTTCCGTGTCCGCAGGAGCCGCAGGGTATGTCGATCGGTGTGCCAGAGGGGCTGGACGCTCCCGACATGGGGACGTCCGCATTGCCCGGCCGGGCGGTTCTCGAGATTGGCGTCGTTCGGTCTCTGAGTACGCGCTCGGATGTGCGTGGCTTTCTGCGGGCGGCGACCCACCTGTTGGTGATGGCCTCAACGGGATGTCTGGTCTGGCTGGCTCAGCCGAATTGGTATCTGATGATTTCCGCGATGATCGTGCATGGGTTCACGATCGTCACCATGTTTGCCCCGATGCACGAATGCGTGCACAAGACGGCCTTTGCGACGCCGATCTACAACGAGATCTTCGGCTGGTTTGCCGGCCTCGTCAGCTTCTACAACTTCACGTTCTACCGCTATTACCACACCTGGCACCACCGCTATACCCAAGACCCCGAACGTGATCCCGAACTGCAGGATCTGAAGCCGGCGTCGATTCTGGGCTACATCGCAGAGATCAGCGGCCTGTGGTTCTGGCCGCAGCGTCCCTGGAACTTCCTCAAAATGGCGCTGGGACTGACGCGGGGAATCCCGTTTGTCCCAGAGAAGGCCCGCGGCAAGATTGCGCTCTCGGCGGGCCTGCAGTTGAGCGTCTACATCGCCGGCGTGGCGTCGATCGCGTTGGGATATCCGCATGTCTGGTTGTACTGGTTCCTGCCGGCGATCCTGGCGCAACCCTTCCTGCGGGCGATTACCGTCGCGGAGCACACGGGCTGCACGATCGGTGACAACGGGCTGACCAACACCCGCACCACGTTGACGAAGTTTCCGGTGCGCCTCCTGATGTGGAACATGCCCTTCCATACCGAGCACCATCTGTATCCCTCGATTCCATTTCACCAGTTGCCCCAGGCGCATCAGCACTTGAAGGCGAGCCTGGCCCATCTGGCGCCCAGCTACGTGGCGGCGAACATCGAAGTGATCCACTCGTTTTCCGCGGCTCCTGCCGCCAAGGTCACCGCGTGAGCACGCCTGCAGTCACTGGGTCGACGCTGGTGCTGCGGAATTTCCGTCTGCAGCAGGGGCTGACGTTGCCCGAGGCGAAGCTGGTCTACAACACTTACGGCACACTCAATGCCGACCGCAGCAACGCAATTCTCTATCCGACCTCGTATGCGGCGCAGCATCCGGACATCGAGTGGCTGATCGGCCCCGACAAGATCCTCGATTCCTCCCGCTACTTCGTGATCATCGCCAACATGTTCGGCAACGGGTTGTCGTCGTCGCCGAGCAACCGGCCGGCACCATTCGGCGGCGGCCGCTACCCCGTATTCACTCACGTCGATAATGTCGCCGCTCAGTTCCGGCTGGTGACGGAAGAATTCGGCATCGAGCGTCTGGCGCTCGTTTATGGTTGGTCGATGGGGGGCCAACAAGCGCTCCACTGGGGAGCACTCCATCCGGATCGCGTCGAGCGGATTGCGGCCATCTGCACGGCAGCCAAGACGTCTCCCCACAACTGCGTATTCTTGGAAGGACTGCGCGGCGCGTTGACGGCGGATGCCGCCTGGGTGGGTGAACGTTTTGTCGCGCGGCCGGAGCGCGGTCTGCGGGCGTTTGCACGGGTCTACGCCGGGTGGGCGTTGTCGCAGGCGTTTTATCGCGAACAGACTTTCCTCGAAGTGGGCTATTCTTCGCTGGAAGACTTCTTGATTCGCGACTGGGAAGCGAGTTTCCTGCGGCGCGATGCGGCGAACCTGCTGTCGATGATCGAGACCTGGAAACGCTCGGACATCAGCGACAACGAGATCTATCACGGCGACCTGTCGCGGGCGCTCGGCGGCATCCGCGCGAAGACTCTCGTCATGCCCGGCCGATCGGATCTGTACTTCACCGAAGAAGACAGTCGACGGGAGGCGGCCCAGATTCCGAATGCCCGCTTCCAGCCCATCACATCGGTCTGGGGACACCGGGCCGGCAACCCCGCGAAGAGCCCCGCCGACGCGGAATTCATCAAAACTGCAATC
>JANRLN010000165.1:0-2577 GCA_033762515.1 Planctomycetaceae bacterium | reverse complement strand
TGTTTGCAGATTTCGTCGTGAATCAGGTGCAGGAATGGCGCGTTCTGCTCGTTGAGCAACTCCCGCGAATCTTCCTCCGCGATGATCGGATCGTGCGGAAACGCATCCCCGATGATCCGGCAGACCACGGCCTGGCTGCCGAAGTCGGCAATGGTCACCGGGCTCTTGTCCTTCTTTTCCAGCGCGTCGGGAGCCATGTTCGACTGCACCGAGGTGCAAATCCGCGCGGCATCCCGCACCGCCGCCAAAGCAGCAGACAATTCCTGGGTCAATACGGCGGTCATGAAGGGGTCCTGAGTCTCGAAATCACGGCAGGTTCATCCTCACGGCATCTGATTGTACCGCCCGCCGCGATATGTGTCCCGTGCGAACTCCGGGACGCGATCCACCCCTCGCTTACCAGCCCGCAGCGTCAGCGAAGGCGCATCCGAGTTAGCGATTCGCCCTTGCTGGCGCTGCGGGCTGGTACAGAAATCGCGGATTTCACAACCGCGGCAACGAAGGCGCCCCGCCGCCGGTCGCTGGTCGAACTGGTCCCGCGACTGGCTTGGGCATCGCAATCTCATGGGGCTGCACGACGAAACCGAGCGCGTGCTGCAATTCCCAGTCGGCGAGCCGGGCCCACGGGGTGCCCGCGTGGTCGGCCTGCACCTTCTTCAGATGCTTGTGAGCCAGCGCGGCGCGTTGTTCCGCGACGCGGCCGGTCTTGTATTGGCCCGATTCGACGAGCACGAGGTTGTTGGTCTCCTTCGAGATTCCGACACCGGACTGCACCAGCCGCAACGTCTCGCGATACTCCGCGAGGCGGACGCTCATCGCCAGCAAGCGACCGAGATTCAAGTCGTACCAGGCCCGCCAGCGCGGCAGTCGCTCGGCTTCGTACGCGGTTTCGAGTCGGATCGGGTCCATGCAATCCAGAGCCGCTTCGACGATCTGACGATCGCGGTCGGCTTGAGCGATGTGCTGCGGCAGTTCCGACTTGAGTGCCGCCTGGAACAGCAGCGGCGGCTGATAGACCACCTGCGAAGCAAAGGGGTAACGGTCCATCGGTTTGCCGAAGAACACTCGCATCGGCGGCCGCAGGTCGGCTCGCCAGGTGATCGCCGCGGCCTCGACCACCGCTTGACGGATCGGAGAGCGGCGCACGTCGGAAACAATCTCACGAACGTCGTTGTAGTCGGGGAGATAATTCCGCTGGTCTTCCCAGGCGAGCGCCGGCGAATCGCCCTGACGTTGCAGGATGGAAAATGTTCCGCCGGTCTCCAGGGCCAAACGGGTCAATGCGTAGGGACCCACGCCTGAGAGGAGGCCCTCCCGCAAGGGACCGCCGAGCGTTTCCCGGCCGGGACTGATGTAGGCCCCCCCTTGAGACCACGGGGGCGACGTGCTGTCGAACCAGTAGGGGAGCCGCAACCGTTCGGGGAGTGCGGCGTCGGGACCGCGCTTCACCGGCAACAGAAAGGCCTGCTGCGTTTCCGGAATCACCCAATGCTGTAGTCCCAACTCCATCCCCAGGACCGCCTGCGGGCCGACGACGTGCACGATCGCTCCCTTCTCGCGGCAGAGCCGGATCGTGTCTTCCAACATGGGGAGATCATCCCCCGACTCATCAGTCCAGATGACGATGACTGTCGTCCCCTTCCAACCGCTCACCGATTGCAGCGCAAATTGGACGGCGGAGAAGACGTTCTCGAGTCCGCTGGGATCGGCGGACATCCCGGCGATGGATTCGACGATGCGCGCGGCGTTCTCGGTCGAGCGCTGAATCAGCGAGGGCTGGGCGGCAAAGCCGACGACGGACGATCGAAACGGCTTTTCGCGCTTGTTCGGGCGGGTGATCATCTCTTTGTAGAACGGGACCAACCGCGCGGCAATTTCCCGGCGGTCAGTGTGCAGACTGATTGAGGCGTCGAGGAGCCAGACGACCTGCACCATGTCGCTGTCGAGTTCTCCGCGTAGATTGCCAAGGATGCCGTCGAGTGCTCCTCCGACCGAGCTGCGCTGTACGACGCCCCCCGTCTTGGCATCGGTTCGTCGCAAGGGACGGATCATGTGCATCAGGTCCGACGATGTGCTCACCTGCGGCGTCATCGAGTTCAATTGTCGCGGCGCGGCGGCCCGCAGTGGATCGATTCGTGAGGTTGCCGACAGGGAATTCGTGCCTGCGGAGCCGACTGCGGCTGACGCGGTCCAGGCTGTGCTGCCGCCCCCGTCGGCGGTGGCCGATGAAGTTTCGTCAGCGGGAGATGCAACATCGCTTACCGCGAAGGCGACTTCGTCCGGGACGACGGTGGTTTCGTCGCTGAAAACGATGGCCAGTTGATCCTGCGGGACCAGTTCAGGAATTACCCACAGAGCCAGGAGCAACAACACGCAGCCGTGGAGTCCACTGGAGACCAGGAACCCCATCGACGGATTCCGCCAGCGCTGCAGCCAGGATTCGGCCGGCGCGACGGCCAACGGATCATCCGCTACGGAAATCGGCGCCGCCCCCTTGAGCGGCGGACCGGTGCGGAGATTCCAGTCTTCGGCAGACATCATTTCCCCAGGCAGAATCCACGGGGTCTGTCAAAAAAA
>JANRLN010000164.1:0-3201 GCA_033762515.1 Planctomycetaceae bacterium | reverse complement strand
GGTGTACCTCGCCAACTGGTTCCGCAGTCCCGAGAATCCCCAAGCGTATGCGATGTATTCAACCGTCGCTGGCTTGGACGTCCTCGACGTCGATGACGCATTTGGCCCGTTCGAGTTCGTCGGCACGACACCCGATTCGCTCGGCGACGACGACATCATCATCAATGAGTTTCTCGCCGAAGACCTGCAGGTCAAAGTGGGCGATCCCGTCCGGTATGCGTATCACGTCGTCGGCTCGCATGGCGAGCTTCCGGAGGTGGAGCGGACGGCGACGGTGCGCGGCATCGTCAAGATGACCGGCGCGGCGATCGACAAGCAGTTGACGCCCACGGTGAAGGGGATCACCGACGCCGACTCGCTCGACGACTGGGATCAGCCGTTTTCCATGGATCTGGACGCCGTCACCCCTCGGGATGACGAATACTGGAACGACTATCGCGCCACTCCCAAGGCGTTTTTCCGACTGGAAACGGCCCAGAAATTGTGGCCCAACCGGTACGGGACGTACACGTCGGTGCGGATCGGCATCAAGCCGGGGCAGACCATCGCCGAGGCGACGAAGGCGCTCGAAACGGCGCTGCTGGCGACGATCGAACCGGCGGAGGTGGGACTCGCCTTTCAGCCGATTCGTGCACAGGGACTCCAGGCCTCCAATGGGGCGACCGATTTCACCGGGTTGTTCGTGGGCTTCAGCTTCTTCCTGATTCTCGCCGCGGTGATTCTCGTGGGACTGCTGTTTCGACTCGCGGTTGAACAACGCGTGCGGCAGTGGGGCTTGTTCTCGGCGGTCGGCTACGCACCCCGCCAGGTCTGGCGATTGATGCTCGGCGAAGGGTTGATCCTCGTCGTCTTCGGCGGAGTCCTGGGAGCGTTCGCGGCGATCGGGTATGCCCAATTGATGCTGTACGGCCTCAAAACGTGGTGGATCGGGGCGATCGGCACCAAGTTCCTGATCCTCTCGATTCAGCCGCTGAGTGTGGGCATCGGCGTCTTTGCCGCGGTGGCGACGTCGCTGATCGCCGTGGCGTGGGGACTGCGGCAACTGCAGAAAGTGTCGATCCGCGAGCAACTGGTGGGAGTGGCTGAACCAGAGGCCGTCGCCGGCGGGAACGTGGGCCGACGGGAACGGCAGTGGTCGCGGGTGATCTTTTTCGTTGCGCTGGGATCGATCCTCGGTGTGCTCACTGGCGTCATTCCCCCCACCGAGGCCTTTTCGGGACTCTCCTGGGCCGTGGTCGTCTTCTTTCTCGCCGGCATGCTGGTGCTGACGGCGGGCCTGTTGGGACTTTCGGGTTGGCTGCGCGGGGACGATTCCCAGGCCGTGCACGGGCGCGGAGCCGGCGCGATATGGCGACTGGGACTGCGCAATGCCTGCCGCCGACGTCAACGGAGCGTCCTTACCGCGGGCTTGATTGCGTCCGCTTCCTTCGTGATCGCCGCGGTCGCCGCGGGGCACAAGAATCCCACCGAAGAGCGGCCCAACAAAGCCTCTGGCAACGGCGGCTTCACGCTGGTGGCGGAATCGAGCAGCCCGATCCTCTACGACCTCAACACGCCGGAGGGTCGCAAGACGCTCAACCTGACGGCGAAAACGCCGGCACAGGAGGCGGCCCTCGCCGCAATGCACGTCGTGCAGTTCCGCGTGAAGCCCGGTGAGGACGCGAGCTGCCTGAATCTCTTCCAGACCCGAGTGCCGACCTTGCTGGGCGTACCTCAGGCGATGATCGAGCGCGGGGGCTTCAAGTTCATCGGCGGAGGCGTCAAGCCCTGGGACGTACTGACGGCGTCGCAAGCAGACGGCAGCGTCCCGGTCCTCGGAGACATGAATACTTTGATGTTCGGCCTGAAAAAGTCTCCGGGGCAACGGGTTCCGGTCCCGTCGGCAGACGATCCGCAGCACCAACTCCAGATTGCAGGGATGTTCGACGGCGCGGTCTTCCAGGGAGTGCTGCTGATGTCGGAGGAGAACTTTCTGAAGCTTTACCCCGAGCGCAAAGGTTATCAGTACTTTCTCGTCGACGTTCCGCTGGAACATGCGGCTGCCGCCGCGGAACTGCTGGAGACCGATCTCGCGGAGTATGGATTTGACACCGAGCCGGTGGCCCAGCGTTTGGCTCGGTTCCTGTCGGTGCAGAACACGTATCTTTCCACCTTTCAGTCTCTCGGTGGCCTGGGATTGCTGTTAGGAACATTTGGGCTCGCCACCGTGATGTTGCGCAACGTTCTGGAACGGCAGGCCGAACTCGCGCTGCTGCGGGCGGTTGGATTCCGACCCAGCCAGGTGGCCTTGCTGGTTCTGGCCGAGACGTCTCTCCTGTTGCTGTGGGGACTGACCACCGGCACGGCGGCAGCGCTCCTGGCGATGACCCCCCATCTGGCGACCACCGGGGCCGACGTTCCCTGGTTTTCCGGCGGCTTGCTCATGGCGGGGGTTGCCCTCGTCGGCTTCGCCGCCGCGGGGGGCGCGATTCGAGCGGCGACGCAAGTCCCCATCGTGGCGACGCTCCGCGGCGAGTGACGGACCGGCCGGTCCGAACCGCGGCCGCTTCGCTGGACTGTCGCTGAATTCGCCAGAATTCAGCTCTTCACCGATCGAGACGGAGGGGCCGCAATGCGGACCCGTTGCTCTGCGTCGTGGTCGACACGGCGGGACCCTCCATTTTGGTGCGAAGCCGCATCCCCCCCGGAAGAACTTGGGCGGCTCCGTTTCCCAAGGGTCTCTCCGCGCCAGTTCACGTGAGTGTTCAGTGTTCTCCCCTTCCGCACTGATCTGGATCGAATCGCGAGTCGACGGGTATAGTCCGCGGGCCGGTCATTCGCGGAACGGGCGGGGTGTCGCCAGGCGGATTGAAGATTTCCGCGGCCGCGAGCCGACATTCTCCGAGAAGCTGTGCGGAATTTGCGGGTTGTAACACAAAAGAATGCACAGGTTGCGGGATTTGGGCGGAATGAGTCGGCCCAGCGGAAGGACCAAGCCATGGATCGGCGCGTGTTTCTCGGTGCCTTGGCGGCGGGCGTGAGTGGTGGAATCGTCTCCCTGAGCGGCTGTCGGGGCACCCAGCATGCTCATGTTCTCTCGACCGACGAGAAGAACATGGTGGGCAGCCACACCGCCGGGGCCGAAACCTGGGAGCCGCTGATCGAACAATCGGTGGGTCAGTTGCTCGGTCGCCAGTCGCACATCGTGCAGACTGCCGCCGG
>JANRLN010000163.1:0-2804 GCA_033762515.1 Planctomycetaceae bacterium | reverse complement strand
ACGTAGGGGATGTCCGCAGTCAGTTTCTGTGCGAACGCGGCATTGCCGAAGAGGAGCCAGGAAAGCACGCAGGGAGACAGGAGTCGGAAGGTCATGGCGGTGATTCTCTCTCAAAAGAAGACCGTGAACCCAGGATGCAGACGTCGCGCCGCGGCGGTCGCCGAGTCATCAAGATACACGGTAGGACAAGGAAAGTAAGACAGACGAGGCGTTGATCGCCGCACCGTCCACAGCGGACGACGGTCACTCACGTTCGCGGCACGCTGTCTGCGGGCGGAACTCGCCGCAAACTCGCTCGAACGCCGTCGGCTTCCTTAAAGATGCGTCAGGCTGACGGAATCGTTACCGCGCTGGCGCTCCCTGCGCTCCGCGATTCACGATAATCAACCTGTCGCGGCTGGCTCGCGCTGTCAGTGGACTGCAAGATTCGAGAATCCGGCTGAAGCCGCAGCGGTGGATCGTGCACAACGCCCCCCCTTGGGCTTCAGCCTGATCCGTAGATTTTTCAGGAATGATCGATGATTTCGTCGGCAACGTCCCCGTCACCGCGTCCAGGTTGGACCAGCGACCTGAAGTCGGGCTTCATGGTCTTCATGATCGCCCTGCCGCTGTGCCTGGGAATCGCGGGCGCCAGCGGCTGCCCCCCCATCGCCGGCATCTACACCGCCATCGCCGGCGGATTGATCGCGACCTTCCTCAGCAACTCGCAGTTGACGATCAAAGGCCCCGCCGCCGGCTTGATCGTGATCGTGCTCGGCTGCGTCGGCGAATGCACCGCCCATGCACAGGCTCAAGGGGTCGACGGCGCCGATGCGGCGATGGCCGCCTATCGCATGATGCTCGCTGTCGGGGTGGTCTCCGGGGTCTTACAAATCATTTTCGGTGCTGTCAAAGGGGGCGTTCTCGGGGATTTCTTCCCGTCCTCCTGTGTGCATGGGCTGCTCGCCGCCATCGGCGTGATCATCATGGCCAAGCAGATCCCAGTGGCGTTCGGCGTCCCCAAGGAATTCATGCTCGATACGCACCACCATCCCATGGAGCCGCTGGATCTGATTCTGCATCTGCCCAGTGTTCTGCAGCATTTCAATCCGCTCATCGCGGTCATCGGCCTCGTGGGGCTGGCGATCATGTTCGGCATGCCGGCGTTTTTCCCCAAGGTGGCGAAGGTGGTCCCCTCGCAGTTGCTCGTGCTGCTGGTGACGGTGCCGCTGGCCCTGTACGTGCTGGGCATGCCCTTTCCCGGTTCGCCCGAAGCCAAGTATTCGGCCTTTGGCAGCGAGTTTCCGCTGGCCCCCGCCAAGCATCTGGTCAACGTGCCGCTCGACGCCGTCCAGCAATTGGGGACGCGGGCGACCGACCTCGCGAAGTTCGTCCTGTTCCCGGACTTTACCGTCCTGAAGCAGGTCTTCGCGTGGAAGTGGATCGCCCTGTTCGCGATCATCGGCAGCCTGGAATCGCTCCTCAGCTCCAAAGCGGTCGACCGCCTCGATCCCCGGCGGCGGCAGACCGATCTCAATCGCGATCTCCTCGCCGTCGGCGTCGCCAACACCGCCGTCGCCTTCTTCGGCGGCATTCCGATGATCTCCGAAATCGTCCGCAGTCGCGCCAACATCGACAACGGGGCGCAGACGAAGTTTTCCAACTTCTTCCACGGCCTGTATTTGTTAATCGCCGTCGCTTCGATCCCGTCGCTGTTGAACCTGATTCCGCTCGCCGCGCTGGCGTCGATGCTGATTTTCACCGGCTTCCGCCTGGCGCATCCCCGCGAATTCATGCACGTTTATCACTTCGGCCGCGAACAACTGGTGATCTTCACCGCCACGATCATCGGCGTCCTCGCGACCGACCTCCTCCTCGGCATCTTCATCGGCATCGGCGTCAAACTGATGATCCACTTCATCAACGGCGTGCCCGTGAAGTCCCTCTTCCTGCCCATCCTCAAGATCGAGCAGGTGGACGACAAGACCTATCGCATCGAAGCCTCGCAGTCGGCGGTCTTCAGCAACTGGTTGCTGTTCCGCAAGCAGATTTACACCTACGGCATCCTGCAGGACCACAACGTCATCGTCGACCTGGCCAACACCGACCTCGTGGACCACTCGACCATGGAAAAGCTGACCGAACTCCGCCGCGACTTTGAGGCCAAGGGCCTCACGCTGGAGATTACCGGCCTCGACAACCACGCCAATCCGTCGCAGCACCCCCAGGGCACCCGCATCCGTCGTCACGTGGCGATGGTCCACGCGGAGCACTAAAGGCTTAGCAGAAAACTCCCTGCGAGTCCCCGGGCACTCCTGCAGTCCTGCCGGGGATTCGCGACCCCGGAAGCCCGGCATTGTCGCCAATGCCGGGCTTCCGCATTCAACGGATCAGAATTCGGCGTCGAGCCCTGCCACTGCTCCGCCGCTTGAGCAGCACAATTCGCCAGAATCTTGACCAATCGCCCGTCCGCGTCCGCCCCGCCGAAAGGCTCAGAATTCGTGCGAATTCGGCGACGTTTCGGTCTCAATCCCCTCCCCCACGAAAAATTTCCAAAAACTCACAAACGTCCACCTATCAACGCTTTGCGTCGCGTTCGCATGGAAATCGCATCGATCGCACAATTTTTCCGGTTGACCTTCTGTCTTCCTCGGGTAGGATGATCGCATGGGAATCGCATCGTGTGCATCGTTTGGAGCGGAAACATGGCGGACCAACTCACCCGTTTGTGCGGAAAAGAGCTGAAATTCCAGGTCGGGCCGGCCCTCGCCGGGATGGAACCGGCGCAGGTCGAACGCATTCAGGCCGTTGTCGACCTGGCACAG
>JANRLN010000162.1:0-17856 GCA_033762515.1 Planctomycetaceae bacterium | reverse complement strand
ACGAGCATCAGCAGACCCAAGACCCAGGGGAGACTGAACCACTCGTCCCAGAACGCGAGTCCGCTGTGCATGAAGGCCAGTGGCGCGGAAATCAGACCGAGCCAAATGTGCCACTGCATCCAGAGCTGGGTTCTCCCGATCTTCCAGGTCCGCGCCGACCATGACGTACCTGAATACCAGCGTTTTCGCGGCCACAGCAGCATTTCGAACAGGATAATCAGTGTGGCGATAACCCCGAGAACCAGCCCGACGCTGGTGCCGCCGTCGGTCCACCAATCGTCGCTGGGACGCTGCCACAGACATGCGGCGAAGGCCAGGACCAGACAGATCACGCTGGCCCAGAAAAACTTTCGATGTCGTGCCAAGTGGCCGCGCGTCAGTAACACAGCAAATCCTTCGAACTCGATCTCGTGTTTTTCAAGTCTTGTTGGACCGCCGGGATCAACAGCGAACGAGACTCGATCAGTTTCGCTTCCAAGGTTTCCAGCGATCGATCAGCAAGTTTCGCAATTTGGTGTAACGCTCGCCGGACAATTGCGGACTGTAGTCTTTGGGACTTAACAGGCCGCTGCCGCCTCCCTGAAACACGAGTGACTCTCTCAATGCGGCGAAAGCGGTTTGCAGTTCCGGGTCTTCCTTACCGTCCGGCGGGCGGATCCGCGATACCTCGCGTGCGAGGTAGTAACGTCGCGCGGCTTGATCCCAACTGAGCCCCGCATACATCTGAGGGCTCTCCTCAGGCCATGCGGGTAAGAGCAACGCCGCATCAATCGATATCGACAGCTTCACGTCCTGATCAGCAGCCAGCCGTTTCTGCAGAGTGCCGACATGCTGATCGGGCAGAGGCTGAAACTTTCGAACGGCCCCTCCAATTGCTGCCAATGCCGTCGCACCTTCACTTCCAGATTCGAACAGCTGCGGAGCCGACGCTTCCGCCAGTTGCACCCCCAACCACTGAGCTTGGCCGAGACGGGCTCGCTTCGACGTCGCCTGTCGCCAACTGGGAGAGGTCAAGTCATGGTGGCAGGCGAAACAGTCCATGCTCGACAGGCTGGATCGATGCGCAGGATCGTTCGCTCGGTCGACAAGGAGCGCCAATTCCGCAGCCAACGTCGCTTTCGCGCCAATCGCAGGGGCGTCCAGTTCAGCCGTTAACTCGAGCGCCTGCTTGGCCTCATCCTTTTCGCCGGCTGCCGGAGATTGATCATTCCAATGGGGCGGCATGAGCCGCAGATACGTCGCATAGTCAAAGAACAGTCGAGGATGTCCAGCGGCAATGAAGGTGTGGTCCATATCTCTCAAGGGCAGGCCTGCGCGCTGATCCCGCGGGGCGCCGACATGGCAACCCACGCAAAGCTCGGCGCGCCTGGCTGCCGTATTCAGCATCCGCAAGCTGCTATCCCGGCTGTTCTGCAACTCCGAAAGCGTTCCCCGCGGGTGGGAATCGACCCAGTCCCAGGAGTCTTTGCCCGGAGCGGTGTGGCAGGCGTCGCAACTGACTCCTTCCGCCAGGGATTCTTCCAAGAGGTCCGAAGGATTCGCCGCCAGCGACGGCGTGGTGTGGCATGCCAGGCAGCGCTCTTCCCGCTCAGGCCGAGGATTCTGGAGATCAACCGGGGACGCCAAAACGCCCGCATTGGCCAACCGTCGCAGGATCTCCTGGGAGCGGGGGGTTTTCAGGATGGCGTATGCCCGCGTGTGACGGTCATGGTTGATCCAGATCGTCCCTGCATTGGCGAGGGATGGGGCCGCGAGCTTCAGGCCTGCAGCCTCAGCGGCAACCGGAGTCCGAGTTACGTCCGGGCCGCCATGGCAGCCGCGTGCGAGGCATGATGCGTACCCGGCGAATTGCTGCCCGGCAAGTGAAGGATTCACGACGGCGACTGCGGCCGAGGACTGCGGCGACGACGAGGACTGTGCCGGGGACACTGATGGAAGCAGCGCCATGCACAGCGAACTTGCCAGAGAAAAAGGACAGCGTCGCAGCAGTCTGCAGGGGTTCACGCGTCGATGCTCCGGTCGGACTGGGACACGATGCGAGCACAGTATCGTCAATAGGCCGAAGGATGCAACGGGTCCGCGATGGAACTTTTCACACTGTTAGCTTGACACTTGCTTCAAGGCAGACGTAGGTTACCGAACGATCAGGGCCAATCCCTTCGGATCATCGGCGATCCAGGGCATCTGAAATCACCGGCGGATGCGTCGGCGCAGAGGCGTCTCAAGAGATACCCGATGGCTTCGACCCAGCCCGAAACGTCGATGCAAGTTGCGGTTTCCGAGTCCCAGGATCCCGTTCGCAATACGTTGACGTGGGAACTGCAACAACTGCAGCACCGCGAAGGTTTTCTCTCCAATCAGTCGCTGATTCAGTTGGCCCAACGACTGGGCTGCCATCTCGTTGAGCTCGAAGAAGTCGTCAGCTTCTTCCCTCACTTCCGTCGGCAGCCTCCGCCGGTCTGTGAGATTCACGTCTGCCGCGACTTGGCCTGTTTCCATAAAGGGTCGGCAGAGCTGATTGCCCGCCTCCGTCAAGATTTTCCTGACGGCGAGAAGGCGGAAGTCAAGGTGTGCCCGGTCTCGTGTCTGGGGAGGTGTGACCGGGCGCCGGCGGCTTTCATTGAAATTCCCTCGGGACATGGAGTTGTTGTCGTTCCTGAAAACTCCAGCGATCGCGCGGGAACGCCCGCAACCGAAGAGCCTCGTCATGAACATGTTTTTGGCTTTCATGCCGCGACCGCCGAAGAAATTCGGACTGCCGCCGAACGCCTGAAGGCGGCAGTGCGAGCACAGTCTCAATCGAACGGTTCGGGAGTAGCCGACGGCGGGTTGCATCTGAGTTTCAAGACCGACACGGCATTTGTGCCGCGCCATTTCAATGAATGGAAGATTGAGCCTTACCTGCCGGCGAAGATGAAGGGAGACGCAGGTCAGAAACCTGCGGCCAGCCCGGTTCTTGCCGCAGTGGAGACTTCGGCAAATCCTGAGGTTGAGGCTCTCCCCCCACCCGTTGTGGCGTACGGCGCCCTGGAAAAACTCCAGCAGATTAATGCGGCGTCCAACGGCGACTTTGAGGCGGCCAAACGGGAATTCGGCTTGCTGGAGAACATGAAGACCGCCAATTTGCGCGGCATGGGTGGAGCCGGAATCGTCGCCGCCGGAAAGTGGGGCGACGTGGCCAAGCAAGCGTCGGCGGAAAAGTATGTGGTGTGTAATGCGGACGAGAGTGAGCCGCTTACATTCAAAGACCGTGAGATTTTGCTCCGGATGCCGCACTTGGTCATTGAAGGGATGATTCTCGCCGGACTTCATTGTGGAGCCGAGCGAGGCTACATCTATGTGCGTCATGAGTACCAGGAGCAAATCGCTGCTCTCCGGAAAGCGATCGCGTTCGCACGAGATGTGCGTAAAGTCTGCGGTCAGAATGTCGCGGGAACAGGTCGGAATTTTTTCCTCGACGTGTTCGTCAGCCCGGGCGGTTATATCTGCGGCGAACAAAGCGCTCTGATCGAAGCCATGGAAGGGCACCGTGCGCAGCCGCGCGGGAAGCCTCCGGGTCTGGAAACGAACGGCCTCTTCGACAAGCCGACGCTGGTGAGCAACGTAGAGACTTTCGCATGGGTGCCGGCGGTCGCGCTGGGCGCCGAGGCTCCGCGCGAGAAGGGTCGACTCGCCGCGCGGAGCGGCACAGGATCAGCGAGCAACTCCGCCAGTCGTGCCGATGGTGCTGTGCCACCCCCGACCGAACGGTCCGATGCTGCGAACTGGTACGCGGGCTTGGGGGAGCGCGGGTTTCAGGGGCGACGTCTCTTCTCGATCTGCGGCGATTTGAAGTTTCCCGGCGTTTATGAGATGCGGATCGGAGCGACGCTGGGTGAGTTGGTCAGCGCCGCTGGAGGAATTGTCGGAGCGGATCGGGGGATTGTTGTGCTGGCGACGTCTGGGCCCTCTGGGGGCTTTTTGCCGGCCCGGATTACTGACCCCGATCTGATTCAGTGTTTTGAGGTGGTGACGGCCGGTGAACGCAAGAAGATGCAGAAGAGCATCGGTCGAGACCAGGACGCGATCGCGAAAAAAGAAGCAGAGCTGAAGTCAATCGTCGATGCTGGCGTGAGTCCCGAGAGCGAGGCCAAGTCGCTGGCGCTCCGGGGAGAGATTAACAAACTTCAAAAGAGCAGGCAGGCGAACGAAGAAAGTCTCGCGCTCCACGAGGCTGTGTGGAACAAGCTCCGTAGCGAGGGTGAGTCTCCCCGGGCGATTGATCTGTTGCAGACGCCGCTCGATATTGACTGGTTCCGCGCCAAACTGGACATGTACTTCGATGCTTCCGAGGCGGAAGACCTGCAGAAGGACATTCAGTGGCGGCAGCCCGTTTTCGCGAAGCTTCCCCCGGGGATCTTGCTCGGTGCGGGATTGGGTGTGTTCGTGGTTGAGCCGCGGAAGGTTCTGCAGCTCGCCATCAACGCGACCGAATTCTATGGTCGCGAGACCTGCGGCAAATGCGTTCCCTGCCGTCTGGGAACCGGACGGTTCCTTGAGCTGCTGCGGAAGTTGGAGCGGCCGGAGACCGTCGATATTCGAGAGTTGGTGAGTGTTGTGTCTTGTCTGGACGAGACGCTTCGTGAAACTTCGATTTGCGGACTGGGTACGTCCGTTCCCGCGCCGCTGCTATCAACCTTAAAGTTCTTCTGGAACTGTATCCCGGGATTGCAGACAGCGTAAGCGGATTTCCTTCCCGCTCGCTTCGCAGCACGGCGAAGGCGGCACGGCATTGAAATTGAAGTGAGGGTTTGCAAATGGCCAAAGCTTCGCGCGGAGAAGGGGACGATGAGTACCAAAGTCGTGACCAGGACGGCTGGCTGATCCGTGTTGATGCAGCCACACTCAAAGACCTCGACAAGATCTTCACCATCGTCGTGGACGGAGTTCGGCTGCGGATTCGGAAGGCGCGCGTCGCTACGGATGCTCAGGGGAACCCGCTCAAGGATGAGAACGGCGAGTTGAAGGTTCGTGCGACGACCCTCCTGGATGCCATTCGTTCGGCGACGGGTCGGGGAGAATCGTTTCGCGAGGCGGTGGCCGATGCCCTCGGCTGGACCAGCGCTACCGGAGATCTGCAGGGATTTCTGGAGCGGAAGTTCCTGGTGAGGGCAGAGCGGGGTCAGGAAGAGCGATTCTCGAAGGCGGTGGTGGAGTTCTCAGGCAAGCCCGAGAACCGTGATTTCGCGACGCTCGTCGCGGCAGCGCTGAGAAAACGCTTCGCGCCTCTCCCGCCGGAACATGATGCCGAGTTCGAGGGAAAGCCCTACCCCGGCGGCCGCGTCGATTTTCGCGATCAGCCCAGCCGCGAGATCGAATTCCTGACGGCCAAGAGAATCCTGTTTCCGCCCACGGTGGATCGGGACATCCCGCGGGTGCCGGTACTGTGCCATCAAGACCACCTGAACCCGGTGGCGATGTGCCGAGTTTGCGCGGTGCGGATTGCGACGGAAAAGCGCGGCCGAATGACTCTGGGACGGAGTCTGGTCCCCGCCTGCCAGTATCGCGTGGAACACGGGATTCCCGTATTCACCATGTGGGCCGCTGAGGATGAGTCCTGGGAATGGGCCTCCAGCCCAAAGACCTCGTATGAGACCGCAATTGCGCCGCTGAAGGCGGAGGCGCCCGAAGTGCGCCTCGCCGTGCGGCGCAACGTTCAGACGCTCGCTGAAATGCTGATGGCCCAATGCTATCACCCCGAGAAAGGGTCGAATGATGTCGAGCGCCACCAGCGTTATCACAACGAACTCGACGATCTGAAATCGACCCTCGTCGCGAATTCCGAGGTCTTCCCGGATTCTCCGAGTCTGCCCAACGGTCAACACGGCGTGATGACGCGTTTTTCGTTGGGGAGTGCGGCACAGAACGTGGTCTGGCCGCCTCGCCCGGAAGATGGCCAGCGTCTCCCGCCGATCGAGACGGATGGTTCACCGTTCCTCGTCGATTTTGACAACTGCATTCTCTGCGACCGTTGCATTCGTTCGTGTCGCGATGTGCGGGAGTTTGTCGTCCTGGGCCGCTCGGGCAAAGGCTCGGGCACGCACATCGCCTTCGACCTCGACGGCTTGGCCATGTATGACTCCAGCTGCCATTCGTGCGGGGAATGCATGAAGTCCTGTCCGACGGGGGCAATTGTCTTCACGAACCCTGTGCTGCCGCTGGAACGCAACGACGGCAAGCCGCCGTCGAAGGCGACCAAGGCCTGGATTGAAGAGAAACGCCGGAAGCGCGCCGTCGAAGTGGAGGTTGAAGAACTCCGCCGGCATCCTCGTTTCCAGAAGATGTCCAAGGCGTTTCTCGCGTGGAACAAAGGAGCGGTGCGGCGGCGCCAACTCGAACCCGGAGACGAGGTGGCTTGCGAAGGCGAGTTCGGGAATGTGGCGTTCATCCTGGAAGGCGAGCTGGCCGATGGCCGCAAGGGGGCGAAGATCGGCATCTTCCGTCGCATGGATGGAATGACCCGCTGCCCACAGCTCGAAGGAGATATGAAGGTTTGGCAGGAGATCCAAGACCGAGCCTGGAGGAAGTTCGGCAGGCTGGTGTTCGTCATGGATCCTTCCAAGGAACGTCACCGCATCATGGGGGAAATGAGTCCCATGACCCACGACGTACGCACGGCGAGCATGGTGGCCGTCACCTCGGGCACGATTCTCGAGATCGACCGCAACGTGCTGTCGGAATTGCTGCGCATCCCTGATATCCGGGAAGAATTGCAGAAGAACTACGCTTTGCAGGCGCTCAACAACTTCGTCCTCGATGCGCGGCAGAACAAGCAGGGCGAACGTTACGAGCAGCTCAAGGAGTCGCTGTTCGGCCCGCCGGATTCCCACATCAAGATTCCGGGCCCCGACGGCAAGCCGTCGGGTGCGACTCTGGCGGGATTGGAAGACAAGGAGATCGACAGCATCTTCGCCTTCCTCACCGAGTTCGCCCAGTTGGTCTACCTCGAAAAAGACGACGTCATCTGCACCATCGGTAATGTCGCCGACGACTTCTTCTTCATTTACCAGGGCTTCGTGGAAATCGACACGCCCAAGAAGTTGATGTGTCGCGGCCAGGGCGCCTTCTTCGGTGAGTTCCCGGCCGTGGGGCTTGCGGGCAAGCTGCGTTTGGAAGGGTTGGACGAAGTGCCTGCCAGCGAGAGCACCGACAATTGGAAGCCCCGGCGGTCGGGCACGATTAAGGCATTGGATTCGGTGGAGTTGTTTCGGTTTCCGATCGCGCCGTTCGTCAAGCAACTCCTCAAGCCGGCCAACGAGAAGCTGTTGACCAAGCTGATGCTGCGGTATGAGCAGATGCAAAGTCTTTGGAGGCCCAAGTGAACAGCCAAAGCGTAATGCGGGAATTCATCGATTTGGGCCTGTTCGAGGGACAGCAGCTCCTGGTCCTGGATTTGGAGAAATGCACCCGTTGCGACGAATGCGTCCGCGCCTGCGCCGACGGACACGGGGGCATCACCCGGGTGATCCGCGATGGACCGCGGTTCGACAATTTCCTGGTGGCGATCAGTTGCCGGTCCTGCCACGATCCGAGGTGTCTGAACGGGTGCCCGGTCGACGCCATCCATCGTGAAGGAATGGGTCTCGAGATCCTGATCGACAACTCTCGCTGCATCGGCTGCGCCGTCTGTGCGACGAACTGTCCGTTCGGCAGCATTCGCATGGTCGAGAAGATTGATGAGACGCATTCCCGAGAGCTCGACCCGAGTGAATGGCATAAACTTTCGGAGCCCTACGTCACCCCCGAAGACGCTGCCAACAATCGGATCAAGGCCAAAGTGCGGGCGGCCAACTGCGACCTGTGCTCGAGCCTGAATCGGAATCCAGAGACCGATCCGCGTGTGCCGCGCTGCGTGTATGCCTGCCCCCATGATGCTGCCCATCGCATGAAAGGTCGCGAACTCCTCAAGTGCGTCGAAAGTCGCTCTCCGGTCGAGTCGGTTCCGCAATCTCGGTTGTCATGGCTGTGGGAACTGGCCTTCGGATGATCGTCGGTTCGCGAGGCGCACCCGTTCGCAACGCCGATTGATGAGCGACGCTCGTCGTCCCTTTTGTTTTCACCCGACTGTTTCCGGCAATGTATGCACCGATTGTTCCGCTAATCCGTTGAGGGCTGCGACTCTGTGACCCGCGAGAGCTGGTCGCTGCGCTGTGAGAACCATTCGGCGCGAAGAGCCTCAGCGTACAATTGGCCTCACGTCGACGGGGGGCCTCGGCTTTCCCGCCTGCCGTCTCAATCCTGTCGCGGGAGCCGTTTTTGTGTTGGTCCCGCGTTCACGAGGTCCTCTCATGATCCGCACCATCGTCCGCGGCGGCGTCGCCTGGGTTGCGTTCGCCGCGATTGCCGCGGCAGAAGATTTTCCCGCAGCCCGCAACACTCAACCCGAGACTGCTCCCTTCACTTCTCCCGCCGACGCGCTGGCCAAGCTGCGGATGCCCCCCGGATTCAAGGCGTCGCTGTACGCCGCGGAACCCGATGTGCGGCAACCAATCGCGATGACGTTCGACCCGCGTGGTCGCCTGTGGATTGCAGAAAATTACACCTATGCCGAACAGCCGCTGCGGTTCGACCGTACGCACAAAGATCGCATCATCGTGCTGGAGGACGTCAACGGAGACGGCAAGGCGGAGAAGCGAACGGTCTTCCATGACCAGTTCCAGGGTCTGACCAGTGTTGAAGTGGGTTTTGGAGGGGTCTGGGCACTCTGCCCGCCGCAGCTCTTCTTCATTCCCGACGCCGATCAGGACTTGAAGCCGGATGCCGACCCGATCGTGGTGCTGGACGGTTTTGAAGTCGGACCTTCAAACACGCACAATTTCGCGAATGGTCTCAAATGGGGTCCCGATGGTTGGTTGTACGGTCGTGTGGGGATCACCGCCCCCGGCAGGATCGGGCTTCCCGGCGCACCCCCGGAACAGCGGGTCGATATCGGCCCCAGCATCTGGCGGTTCCATCCCGTCCGCAAAGCGGTGGAAGAAGTCTGCACCGGAACGACGAACCCCTGGGGACATGACTGGGATGAACACGGCCAGATGTTCTTCATCAACACGGTGATCGGTCACCTCTGGCATGTGGTTCCGGGAGCCCACTATCGCCGAATGTTCGGCGCCGACCGGAATCCGTATGTGTATCAGGTCATCGAACAGACGGCCGACCACTTCCATTGGGACACCGCCGAAGCCTGGAACGAAGCCAAAAAGGGGGTCTCAGCGAGTACGAGTCAGGCCGGAGGCGGCCACGCCCACGTGGGGATGATGATTTACCAGGGGGACAACTGGCCCGCTGAATACCGCGGCAAACTCTTCACCCTCAACATGCATGGCTACCGCGTCAACGTCGATCGGCTGGAGCGTCAAGGCGCGACGTACGTCGGCAAGCATGAAGCCGACATGATCTTCTCGGATGACCCCTATTTCCGCGGGACGGAGATCAGCTACGGACCCGACGGCGGGGTCTACATTCTCGACTGGTCCGACATCGGAGAGTGCCACGAGAACGACGGGGTTCATCGGACATCGGGCCGGATTTTTAAGGTCACTTATGGGGACATCAAGCCTCTGCCGGCGTTCGATCTGGCCGACCTCACGTCGACGGAACTGGTGGGACTCCTGTCGCACCAGAACGAGTGGTTCGCGCGTCAGGCCCTGCGATTGCTGCAGGAACGCTCCGCCGCCGGTGGCGACGTGAAAGAAGCCCTGGCGGGCGCTCAGATGCTCTTCCGGGATGGCGCTACGACGCCGCTCCGGCTGAAAGGACTGTGGGCGAGTCAGGCCCTCGGCGGGACCACCGTTGAATTCCTGGAGGGCCTGCTTGGGGACAAAGAGGAGCACATCCGCGTATGGGCCTTGCGGCTGTTGATGGAATCAAGCCCTAACTTCCATCGTTACGGGCCGAAGTTTGTGGAACTCGCGAAACAGGAAACCTCGGGACTCGTGCTGGTGACGCTGGCGTCGGCGTTGCCGAAACTGCCCCCCGATGCACGCTGTTTGGTCGCTGCCCAGCTCGCGCAGCACACCGAATTCGGCGACGACCGCGTCTTCCCGCTCATGGTGTGGTATGGCGTCGAAGGGGCCGTAACCAAAGTGCCGGCGGCGGCGGCCTTCGCAGTGAACCAATCCAAGATTCCGATGGTCCGGCAATTCATCGCCCGTCGGCTTACCCAGGATCTGCAGACTTCGCCCAAGGGCCTCGAGTTGCTGCTGGGACTGGTTAAAGGCGTCAAGAGCCCGGAGCTTCAGCGTGACGTCCTGCTGGGGATCAACCTTGGACTGCAAGGTTGGCGCAAGGTCGAACCCCCAGCTGCGTGGGGGACTCTGCAACCGCTGCTGGAAGCTCATGCCGATCCGGCCATTCAGCAGCTCTCGCGCGAGATCTCCGTCGTCTTCGGCGACGGCCGCGCCATGGATCAACTGCGATCAATCGCTTTGGCCGGCGACAAGGACATCAGCATGCGCCGTGCGGCGATCGCATCGCTGGTGGAAGCGAGACCGGATGATCTCAACAAGCTGCTGCGAAATCTGCTGAACGACCGCGATTTGTCTCCAGAGGCCATTCGGGGACTTGCCGCCGTCAACGACCCGGAAACGTCCAAGGTCCTGATCGACAACTTCAACCGCTTCTATCCCGCGGGCAAGGAAGCCGCAGTGCAGACGCTCGCCGCCCGGCCGGCCGATGCACTGTCGATGTTGACGGCGATGGAAGCCGGCAAGATCGGTCGGGAATATGTGCCGCTTTATCTCGTCCGCCAACTCCAGGGCTACGAGCTTCCCGAGGCGCAGGCCCTCGTGAAGAAGCTTTGGCCTGAACTGCGCCCCATCAGTGAAGACAAGAAACGGCGCATCGGCGAACTGAAGCAGCGGATGACCCCCGAAGTGCTCGCACAGGCAGACCCCGCCGCCGGCCGCCGGTTGTGGGAGAAATCCTGCGGCAAGTGCCACCTTCTATTCGGTGAAGGGGGCAAGATCGGCCCCGATCTGACGGGATCGCAGCGTCACAATCTTGATTACCTGCTGGAGAACGTGATCGACCCCAGTGCCACCTTGGCTCCGCAGTTCCGGATGACCACCATCGAACTGGATTCCGGTCGTGTGATCAGCGGCGTGGTGCTGGCCAAGACGGAACAAACCTGGGATGTCCAGACGCCGACGGAAAAGCTAACGATTCGCGTCGCCGAAATTGAAGAATCGAAGCCCTCGAACCAATCGCTGATGCCCGAAGGCTTGCTCGACCTCCTGAAGCCGGAAGAGGTGCATCAACTCTTCAGTTACGTCATGTCCCCCCGGCAGGTGTTGCTGACGCCCTAGATTGACGGCGCCCCAGCGTTTTCCGGCTCGCAGCCAGAGTAGGTCGAGACTGCAGATGAAACTCCGATCGAACACGGATCAGGGGTGTTTCCGTTAAGCGAGTTTCCGCATCCACTCAGAAATCCGTGTCGAGCCTGGACTCGATCGATGGCTGGATGTCGGGAACGGCGGACGACGGATCCCTGCCGCGGCGCCCGTTCGCCGACCGGGACGTTACGTCTTCGGCTTCGGTTCCGCCTTCGGCGCGACGGGCTGACGCGGTTTGAGCTCAATCGTCACGCGTGTCCCGTTGGGGGGCAGGCGTTCGGTATAGGCCTCGTACAGGAGTTGTTCGTTGGCGGCGCTGCTGGGAACGGCGAGGTCGATCGTCGCGGTCGCGAAATTGGCGACGCAGATCAGGTCGCCGGCCTCGGCCTGATAGAACCGCTGATTCGAATCCGGGTCGACATAAAAAGTGCTCCCGGCGAAGACCCAATCGGCGTCCAGCGTCTTGACCTGCGTGGACTTGTATAACTCTTTAATGGCTTTCTGATAGCCGGCGTCGGCGGACCGCTTGAGCGCCTCGTCCCGTTGCTGTTCGTTCATCGGTCCATACCACAGCAACTCCTGGCGCTTCTCGTCGTAGCGGAGATCCCCGTCTTCGGGAAGCTTCAAATCGACGGGAGTCTTTTCGAGCTTCTGAACCCAGTACCGCCGCACCGAATTGCGCACGAGTTCCTGGGCCTTGTGCTGGTGCACCTTGCCGTCGGCGTCGGCCCAGGAGACAACGATGTCGACCACCGGACCCGTGGCGGGTTTGTACTCGGGCACAAATTCCACGGGCGTTCCCGGCTCAAAGCCAAGAGCCAGCAGCCCTGCGTGAACAATCTGCGCCTTGGTGTCGACGGCAAAGATCGCCTCGTGCTCTTTGGATCGCTTCAGGCAGACCAGCATCTCCAGCACCCCTTCGCGCAGGCAGACTTCTCCCTTCAAGACAAGCCGTTTGCCCACTTTGTCGAGGAGGACCGTCTTCTGTTCGTTCAGGGGTGTGAGGCCGGCGTCAACGCTCTTGGGCGCCGGAACCGGCGTCTGACCCAGGAGAGGCGACACGCAGACGCCAAGCAGGAAGCTTGCCAGCCAACTGGACTGCCGGATCGCCATCGGGGGGATTCCTACAGGAGACGCTGAGCCGCGCCCCAGAACCATGGGAGAACCACTGCGAGAGGGGGGACTCGAACCCCCACGTCTTGCGACACCAGATCCTAAGTCTGGCGCGTCTGCCAATTCCGCCACTCTCGCTGATGCCGTTGTTGCAGCGACCTCTGAACCGTGTGCCGTCGACCGTTGCCATAGCGCGCCACAGAATCGGTCGCTGATCGCATCCAGCAGTGTAACGCAGTCAAACTTGACGAGAAAGCCCCGCCTCTCGGCGTATCATGCTGTGGGACGAGTCATCCGTTTGACGGCGTTCCGGATGTTCTCGGCGAAAGCCGGCGCTGACCCGGGGGACTTTCTCGCGCTGACCGTAGACTCTTGGGAAGAACCCGCGAATTCCGCCGCGATCCTTCAAGCGGCGGGTCGTCGTTCCCAAGCCCACGCCTTCGCCAGCTTCATCCGTGGTGTAGCGATTTTGCAGGGGACCGCGCGCATTGCCCCTCTGGATGCCGCTGGTCCATCCGCTGCGAGCCGGCCCGTCGGATGTTCCGTGACGCAACGCGGCTGGAACTGGTGTTGCCAGTGCTCGCGGGCTGAGACTCGGGCGATCTTTAACCGCGGGGCGCATCATCACCTTTTCGCCTGTGACGAGGGGGCGACCACAACCCGCGTGGCATTGATCCGTTCGGGAGGATCGGGAATTGGTCGCCCGTTGCCGACACGGGCCCCAGCATGGAGAAGGGGCGGCACGGACGGCGCTGGAAAGAGTGCGAAATCCCCCGAGGGTGTATCCTCTGGCGAAGGGTCCTCCACCGCACTTCCGGATGGCTCGGCGGCGGCGGCTGCTTGCTCCCCAGGGGAAATCCAACGCTAGCCAGGCCCTGCTGGTGCGGGCCAATCGATGTATTCACACAGGAGACGTTGCAGCACCTCTGCGAGTTTCACGGCGAAGGAACGCGATCCACCGGTGCTGAGGGCGATATTGATTCGCGATCCGCAGGTGCTACTGGGGACGAACAGTGCGGAGAAATACCCCGGAATGCCGTAACCGTTTTGGAGGACTGCATCGCCCCAGCGGTCACCGGGTCGACCGAGTTCTCCCAGATCGGAAACCGCGACATCCAGCGCGAGATCGCCGCGTTGTTTACGGCGTTGATTGGCGCGTCGCAGCCACGCAAAGGGAAGCCAGTCGGAGACGAAACGCACAAGAGGCAAGTCCAGCGCAATCGTGCTGTGAATGAGTCCGAATTGCGAGCCGCGCCGGGCCGCCAGAGCGACTCGCAGTTGCTCCATCACCGCGGGAATTGTGGTCGCTCCCGGCTCCTCTACTGGCACGAAGACGCGTCCCAGCAACATGCATGCATGCGCCGGATGGTGTTCCGCCGGCAGATATCGCCGCAGATCGACGGCCATTCCGAGGTACACGGGTGCATTCGGAGTGATACCGACGACCTCTCGCAAGGCCAGGTAGGTGGCCGCTGAGATGACGAGCGAGGGCGTCCCGCGATCCTGCATCGCTTTGGCCCGCAGGGCGTCGAGTGCGCCGGCGGCGAATTGCAGGATCTGCGGAGGGATCGCCGGATCTTCCGGAGTGGCCGGAGGAATGCGCAGGGGGACCAAGGCCTGTTTCATCGCCCGCAGCTCTTCTCCCGCTTTTCTGAAATTCTGCCGCCGCTGCGCCAGGCTGACCACCGATCGAAGCAGTTTGATGGTACGCCGCACCAGCGGAGCATCGACAGGAGGCTCAGAGTCGCCGGCGGCATAGTGGCCGGCAATGGCTTCAATCAGCAGCCGCGCCGCCGCCATGTCGGCCAATCGATGATCTACGCGAAAGCAGAGTGTATCGTCAGTCGGTCCGCGCAGGAGCCATATGCGCACGGCGGCATCCAGGGGCTGTTGCAGAATCGGCCCCAGGGCGGCGGACGATCCATCCGTGGTCACAACCTGGACGAGTTCGGGGCGTTGCGAGCGCGGAATCGGAGACCAATAGGGTCGCCAAAACGTCTGGACGAAGCGATGACTCCACATGGGTTCATTTGCGAGTGCCGTCAGATACGCGTTCTTGAGCCGTTCGAAGTCGATGCGGCCGCGGAATTCGAAGACGCAATTCATGTCGCAGAGATAGCCTGGATCCATGGCCGCAATTAACCGCTCACACAAATCCGAAGGAAGGCGTTGCGATCCAAACATCAGGCGGGGGTCTCGTTCTGCGGGTGAGAAGCGTCCGAGGAAATCCCGGAGCGACGCGGCGTGACCGCCGGCGGAATGCCATCGACCCGCGCTTCGCCATCCATCCCAGGACTGGTGGAAATGAATTTCCGAGCCGAAATTCTGATTCCTTTGGCTCTAAGCATACTCCACAAGTCGCCTCATGGGGAATTTGGATGCCTGAGTTCCTGACGGGTAACTGCGGTCCACCTCGGGCGTTCTCGAGACCTTCCGTCCGGCGCCTGTTGCATCGAATCCCAGACGCTTGGCGGATTGAAATCCGGAGACGCCGGATCGACTCGGCTCGCAGTTCTTCGGGTTTGCTTTCGTCGTCGCTCGCGACCCGGCGGACTGGGGAGAACGCGCGTGCTTGCCCCTCCGGAGAACTGTACACTCGGTGCGCGCAGACGGCATTTTGCTTGACACACTGGCCGTTTGTGCTAGTTGAAGGTTGACATGTTTGCAGATGTCGGGACGCCGACCAAACTTGGGCGAGCGGATTGGGCTCTTGCTGTGTCTGCCGCGGATCACGCGGATCGTGTCGAAAATGAGGGATAGGATCATGGCGAACGCACCGGGGTCAGCGGCCGATATTGGCGATTTGGGTGCTCCGGCGTATCGCGTGCTGCCGAACATCAATGGTATGGAGCAGACGTTCTGCGCCATCCACGATCAGTGCGGGGGCTGCGGACGGGTCGCGTGCATCGTGACGTTCGCAGGTCCGTACGACAGGACGGCGATCGAGCGGGCTTTGAGAATTGTGACCGAACAGTGCCCCCGAGCCGGCGTACAACTGCACCGCCAGCCATCAGGGTTGTTTGAGTATCGCATTTCCTCTGCTCCCCGGCGTCCCGTCATCGAGTTTCAACACGTCGCCGATCGCGATGCGGGCTATCAACTGGCAGTGGAACTCGGCCGCTCGAACGGGAATTCGGCGGAGCCGGTGTTGCGCTGGGTCGTGCTTGCGTCCGAGGCGGAGGATGGTTTTCAGATTGTTGGGATCGCGCACCACGGGGTCTTCGACGCGGCGTCGCTGCTGGTTCTCGTCCGCCGCTTCTTGGAAGTCTGCGGATCAACGACTGTGCCCGAATGGGAATGGTCGGAAGACGAACTTCCCCAGCCCCGCCGAGCTACCTTCTTTCGGGTTCTGGGGTTGATCTTGCGACATGCAGTGACGCACTTTCGCTTGCGAAATCGCCATTGCCGTGGTTTGCCGCGTGAGTTCGCCGACGAAGGTGCGTGCGTCGTCCGGCGTTGGAATCCGGCGGAAACGGAGGCTTTGCTGAACGCTTGTCGCACCGCCCAGACCACCGTGACGGCGGCGCTGGGAGTGGCGGGAGCCACTGCAGTCCACGACGTCTATCCCGAGCTCGCGCCGGTCGTGGATGTGGTGATCCCCACAGACACCCGTCGCTATCTGCCTGCCGCTGCTGCGGAACGGTCGGTGCGAATGGGCGTTTGCGGGATTGTCTATGTGGTCGATTTTCGGTCTGCCGGAGACATCGGCGACCGCTCGCGGGGAATCTCGCAGTCGCTCCACAGGTTCGTCGCGAACGAAGGGCCGCTGCGATTGGTGCATTTGGCGACCCGCATGGTGCGCAAGCGGGTGCAGCTTCTGGAGTCCCCGCCCGTTTGCGTCTCGGCCAATAGTCTGGGGCGCATCCGCTTTCCAGAGTCCCCGTCGGGCGTGCGCGTCGTCGAGTGCGGTTGGTTCGCCAACGGTGGACAGCACATGCCCGCCTACTCTCAATCGGCGGCTACGATCGACGGCTGTTTGGCGGTGACGTCGTATTCCACCTGGATCAGCGCGGAACGCGTGCGCCGATTGGCGCAGCGGACGGAGGAAATCCTCCGAAAATTTGCAGACCTGCCGATGACGAATGCGATGCCCGCGTTGGAGACTCAGCCGTTCGAAGTCACCGCCGTGAGTTAGCCGGAACTCCCCGGTTTCGGAGGGTGCTGGCTGGCGTCTGGTTTGAGATTCCGTTCTCGAAGCGTTCGTTCCAATCTCCGTGATTCGCTGATGTCGCGCAACAGCGGGTATGGCAAAGACGTTCCGCCCGAACGGGCAACTTTGCAACACTACCCGAACAGCTCTTCGATCGGGCGGCCTTGCGTCAGGGGGATGGGGCGACCCTGTGGATCGGGCAGATGCAGGTGCGGGTCGATGCCCAGGTGCCGGTAGATCGTCGCCAGCAGATCGCGCGGGTCGAGGGGGCGTTCACTCGGGCGACTGCCGATGTGATCGGTCGCGCCGATCACCTGGCCCGGTCGGACGCCGCCGCCGGTGATCAGAATCGACATTGCTCCGGGCCAATGATCGCGTCCAATTCGGCCGTCGCGGAATTCGAGTCGGGGCGTACGTCCGAATTCCCCGGTGACGATCAAGAGTACGCGTTCGTGAAGACCCCGGTCAAAGAGATCCTCAATGAGCGTGCTGACGACGCGGTCGTACTTCGGCAAGCGGGCCAGCATCGCCGTTCGCAGGTCCCAGTTGACGGCATGATCGTCCCAGTCATAGGCGGTCGTTCCCGGACCGTTGCCGGGCGCTCGTACGGTGACGAAGCGGACGCCGGCCTCAATCAACCGCCGCGCGGTGAGAACCTCCTGACCATAGCCATCGCCGTACTTCGCGCGTAACCGCGGGTCTTCGAGATTCAGGTTGAACGCCCGCTCGGCGCGACCGGACGTCAGGATCTCGACCGCTTGTTGATCGAACTGATCAAGAGCCGCCATGCTCTCGCGAGTATCGACGTCGCGACGCAGGCGATCGAGTTGCGATTGCAGATGGCGTCGATCGGCAAGGCGCTCCGGGGCGACGGTCAACGAGGCATTCGCCAGACCGCCGTTGACGATCGGTACGCGGTAGACCGGGCTCCAGTAACCTTCCGACACGCCGGCCGCGTAGTCCGGGCCGTTGACCACGACGCCGCCGACGGCAATCGCCGGGGGAAGACCCTGACCGGGTTTCGACAGCAGGCGAGTCGCCACTGCACCGACTTGCGGATAGTGGGATTCGTATCCCGTGCCCTGTTTGAGTTGCCCGTAACCGCTGAGAAACCGCCGATGTCCGGCGAAGTGGTCGGCTTCATCGTGGGCGCACGAACGGATGAGCGAAAACTTGTCGGCAATGCGCGCATGCAGCGGCAAATGTTCGCAGACCTCAATCCCG
>JANRLN010000161.1:0-1907 GCA_033762515.1 Planctomycetaceae bacterium | reverse complement strand
CATCCGCGGCAGTTTCAGGAGAAGTACAAGGAACTCCAACCCGAGCGCTACGCCGACGATGTCGCCAAGATCCTCGACAGCGGCAAGACCCCGGCTGGAACTCATCGGCCGATTATGGTTCGGGAGATCCTGGAAGTTCTCGCGCTGCGTCCTGGTGAAACAGCGGTTGATTGCACGCTGGGCTACGGGGGCCACGCCCAGGAATTGTTGAGGGCGGTCCAGCCCGGCGGCCGCCTGCTGGGCGTCGACGCCGATCCGTTCGAATTGCCGAAAACCGAAGCTCGCATGTGCGCACTGGGCTTTCCGGCGGAATCGCTGGTCGTCAGGCGGATGAACTACGCGGGCGTCGCCCAGTTTCTCGCGATGGAAGCCACCGCAGGTGCCGATGCGTTACTCGCCGACTTGGGTTTGTCATCGATGCAAATTGACGATCCCAGCCGGGGATTCTCGTTCAAAGTCGATGGCCCTCTCGACATGCGGATGAATCCCCACCGGGGGCCGAGCGCTGCGGAATTTCTGGCGAAGTGTGCGGTCGATGATCTGGCACAGATTTTGAGCGACAATGCGGACGAGCCCGAGTCCGAGCGGATTGCCGCCCGCATCGTCGCCGCCCGCGGACGAGCGCCTCTGACCACAACCCGTGGACTGGCGGACGTGATTCGCAGCGCTTGCGCTGTGGCGTCGGACATCACCGATGACGAAGCGGACGCGACGATCCGCCGGGTCTTTCAAGCGATTCGGATTCACATCAATGACGAATTTGGCGCCTTGGAAACGTTCCTGCGACAGCTGCCCGTTTGTTTGAAGCCGGGAGGACGGGTGGCGATCTTGTCGTTTCATTCGGGGGAAGATCGCCGGGTGAAGGCCGCGTTCAAAGCCGGATTCGCGGACGGACTGTATCAGTCCATCGCTAAAGACATTGTCCGTCCCTCGACGGAAGAACAACGGGCCAATCCCCGGTCGGCGTCGGCGAAACTGCGGTTCGCCGTTCGGAGCCTCTGAACCGCCGACTCTGGAATCTGAGTTCCCGGTTTCGCCATGGTTCTCGGCCCCGCCTGCCTGGAGTTCAGGAATCGCGAAGGCCGGTCCCCCCGAAGCGGATCTCTCCAACTCCGAAAGAACCTCAACGGGCGTCGACCCGGTCCAAGCTCACCTGCAGCGATTCCCTATTGGCTTGGCCCACAGAATCAGGTTCTCAATTCGTGTGCAGGCTGGATTGGCGCCAAAGATCCGGGTCAATCAGCGCTTGCAGCAGGTTCAGCGCAGCTCCCTGATGTTTCACGGCGAGAACCGGCACGGGCGACTCCATCAGCGTCTGCGAGGTTTCGCTGCCCAGCAAGATGGCGGCAGCAGAGCTGCGGCCGCGCGTGCTCATCACGATGAGATCGCTGCCGCGTTCGGCGGCGGTGCGCAGAATCGCCTGCGTGACGTTGCTCGCTTCTTCAAAAATCGGGCTTACGGAGACGCCGTGGGTGTTCACCGGGTCGACGAACTTGCGAAACGCACCGAGTTCTTCGCTGCGCAGATGGTCGAGGTGTTCGTCATAGCGGATGATGGAAGGGTCGAACGACACATGCAGCGCGTGGCACTCGGAAAGACTAAGTTTCTCGGCGATTTCCGTAGCGACCGACAGGCTATCGGCGGAATGCGAGGAGAAGTCGACCGGTGCGAGGATGGAGCGAATCTCGCAGGGAACTCCGTCAGGAACCGACCAGACAGAACTTGGACAAAGCATCGCCATGCGTTGCGCCAGGGAGCGCTTCCCGGAGCGATTGCGCCGGTGCCCCAATAGAACGACATCGGCGGGGTAATGCTGTGAATAAGCCAGCAACTGGTCAACACGAACTCCCACGGAGACATCAAAGCGCGCCGGGAGATCTTCGGCGGGAGTTCCAAACGCTGCGGCG
>JANRLN010000160.1:0-12258 GCA_033762515.1 Planctomycetaceae bacterium | reverse complement strand
CGCGGATCGACCGCCAGCCGCTCGCAGTAGCGGTTGGGCAGGAACGTGCCGTCGCGTTTGACCCAGGTCGGATTGGTCGCGGTTCCATCATTCGTTGAGAAGACGTCGCCGTTGTTGTGCCCCACCCAGATCTGGTCGGAGTTGCGGGGGTTGATCGCAATCGCACTGATGAAATCGGCGGCTGCGGCCTTGATCGGCGTCCAGACCACGCTTCCGGCGCGGCTGTCGTTGGTCCGCCACAACCGCTGAGCCCCGGCGAGCAGTCGCGTGGGGACGTTCGGGTCGAGCACGAAGGGAGAAATGAAGTTCGTCTGGCCCGGTTGAGCTTCAGGCAGACCGCCGGCGATGAAGGAGGCCGACGCCCCGCCGTTGCTGCTGCGGTGCAATCCCAGCCACTGGAACTCGCCGTAGAAGAAATTCGGGGAGGTCTGATCGGCCGCCGAGAACCCGCCGTCGCCGCCGATGTACATCAGCCAGTTTTCGGTGGCGTTGGCGCCGGGGGTGAATCGGTTGGTGCCGTTGTCTTGGGTGCCGCCGACGTAAACTCCCGAGGTGGCGTTGCCGTCGCCGCCGTAGAACTGCGTGACGCCGTAGTTGTTGTTGAGTTCCTGCCAGGTGACATTGGCGGCGACCGTATCGAAGACAGAGCCGGCGCGGTAAACCCCTCCGTCGTTCCCGACGAGGAGTTCTTGATTGCTGGTGCCGTTATAAGCCGGAGGGGTGATGATCATGTGATTGTCGGCGTGGGCCGACAGAGGCGCCCGCGTCCAATCGCTGATCTTCGTGAGGGTCGCTCCCCCATCGGTGCTGCGCCAGATATCGATGCCCCCCACGAGCACGCGGTCGGCGTTGGTCGGATCATCGGCCCAGATGATGTTGTCGTACCAGCCTTGGCTGCTCAGGTAGTTCGAGCCGGTTCCCCGTTGCGTGAAGTTCAAACCATTGTCGGTCGAACGGAAGATGGTCCCCCCGGCACGATCGATGGAGCAGTAGATGTTGGCGGGCGTCTGCCGGGCGTAACACGACTCGGTGCGTTCGAAGAATCCATCGGTGTTGCTTCCCAAACCCTGAGCGGCGGTGAAGGTCGCACCGGCGTCGGTCGAGGACCACAAGCGCGCCCCGGACGTGCTGCAGATGCAACGATTCGAATCCGTCGGGTGAAAGTCACAGTCCAGCATGCGGACGCCGACGCCCCCGGTGGGCGTCGTCCAGGCCGCTCCGCCATTGGTGCTGCGGAACAGGCCGCTGCCGGTGGCCGCGAGAATCGTCGTCCCGTTGGCGCTGATCGCCAGACGGTTGACGAAGTTGAAGTTCGAATTGTTCGTGGACGGGAGTTGCGTCCAGGTGGTGCCGCCGTTGGTCGTGACGAAAATCCCCGCACCACGCAGCGCATCCGCATTGAAGAAGCCTTCGCCGGTCCCGACGTAAATGGTGTTGGGGTTCAACGGATCAGCGACGATGCAGTTGGCGGCGAGGTTGGCGGAAAACCCGGTCAGGGGCTGCCAACTCGTCCCCGAATTTGTCGACCGCCACACCCCCCCGCCGACGGCCCCGGCGTAGAACGTGGTCGGGGTATTGCGATCGATCAGCAGGGCTCGTGTTCGCCCGCCGATGTTGCCTGGGCCCAGCCATTCCCAACCCGCCGGGTTCAGTCCGGCAACCAGAGGCACCGTCGATCCCCCGAGCACCCGTGTCCGCCCGGCGGGCATCCCGGCAACTTCACCTGCCGGGGCTGCGGCGGCCATGGCTTCACGCTGGCGAATGGCGTTGATCAAACCATCGGGCCGAATATTGCCCCGTTCATCTTTGTGCCGCAGCAGACGCCACTTGATGGCCTCGCCCGGTTGATCGGACTTGGGATGCTCCAAACGCCACAACGCGCGCTGCAGTTGTTTCTCGGTGACGTGGGTCAACTGCTGGTTGTCGAGCGAGCGTTCCTTGTGCAGCCGCTGCACCAACTCGACGGAAAGATTCAGCCGATTGGCCACGAACTCGTCGGTGAGCAAATTGCTCGGCCAGAGGGCATCCGCCGGTTCCAATGCGGGAGTCGGGGGGATCTCCACCGGGGAAATCGGGGCCGCTGACGTAGTCTCGTTAACGATCAGCTCGCCGGTCGCGAGGGGCGCGCGATCGGAAGCCTCCTCAAAAACTCGTCCCGACGCCAGCGCGATCGCGCAAGCCGCTAAGGCGGCGCCGCACGAATACAACAGCCCGGCGCCCCGAGTCTTCGCCGTCAAGGCTGGTTGCCGCCCGTTCCCATGTTCCGCGATTGACATCCTCGTGCTCCACTTGTTGCCGCGAGTCAAGGTAGTTCAGTGGTTGTAGACAACACGCGAGCCTTCCCATCGGGGAAACTCGCCGACGATGTTCGAATGCTCGAACGGAATAGTGGCGTTGAAAGTCGCTGACTCTGAAACGTGACTTCCGGGGGACACCCAGCCCGCCGAATGGCGGCGTTCCATCAGAAAGAACTTAAGCAGTCTAAGGATAGAACTTCCGAGGTGCGTTTGCCACGATTTTTGTCGTGCGGGCCGCAAAAATCTTCGCTTGCCGCCTCTGTACACTCCCCACCGGAATCCACGGGTGCGGGAGCGCGGGGGTGCGATTTGACGCTAACTCCGGCTCTAACGCATCGCTTCTAAATCACTTGCGCGATTCTTGTGGAGATCAACCAACAAATCTCAAGCATCAAATCCCCAAGAAATCCCAACGACCAAATCTCAAACGGGCCGCGGGCGAAGTCAGGTTGGGAGTTTTGATCTTGGAGCTTGTTGGAGATTTGAGGGTTTGAGATTTGGAGCTTCACGCATCAGCAATGGCGCGACAGATTCTGATGCGTGCCCTGACGGCGCCGCGGACCAGGAAGAATTCCGCCCGCTCTCCCGAAATCGGAGGGGCGGAGGCCGCGCAAGCTACGGACGCGTGGGAGCATGCGGCCAGTTGGGAAACGTCGTTGCCCCGGGAGCGCTCTGCATGCTCGGGGTCACGGCGGTTCCGGGCGACATCGTCGGCAAATTCGTCGTCGTCGGCCCAGGGGTCACCACCGGCATCCCCGCCGAACCATTTCCTCCCATGCCGGCGTTCGGCATGCCGGTCGACGGCCATTGCGGCAAAGTTCCGTAGGGCTGCCCCGACGGACTCTCGGCGGGCCGCGTCGGCTCAAAGGATGGTCGCTCGGACGATGGCCACGACTGCGGCCAGGTGGGCGTCGGCTGCAGGTCATTCCAAGGCGACGGCGGCGCCAGCGACTGAGCCGGACCCGGTGGTGCTGCCGCGGGCGGCTGCCCCGATGGAGGCTGCCAGGGATTCGTCGGCTGACCGCCATTCCCCTGCGGAAATGGTCCACTCGCGAACGCATTTCCCGCCCAGGGATTCACAGGGTTCGCCTGCTCGGCAGTCGGGTTCGGCGCCGCTCCCCAGGGCGCCGACTGTCCCGGTGGCTCCGAAGGAGCGAATTGCGTGTTGAAGCTCGATGAGCCGGGACCATTCCACGGGGATGCGGTCCCCTGGTTTTGCGGCTGCCCGCTGCCGAACGGAGAGAACATGGTCCCCGGCCCGGAGGCCAGCGCCATCTGAGCGGCCAGCCGTGAGTTGTCGAGGGCCGATGAAGGACCCGCAGAACTCGTTCCCGCAGACGGACCGCTGTTCCAGGGGCCGCCGTTCATGCCGCGGTCAACAAATGTCGCTGGTTGAATTCCACTTTCCGGATTCGCCCAATTCCCCGGCGTCCCATTTCCCCCGGCGGATGTCGCAGGCCAGGCCCCATTGGCAGCCATGGGGTTCTGAGCCATGTTCTGACTGTTGCTGAAGGCGGGATTGGGTGTGTTGCCGGCCCCCCGGGCGTAAGGATCAGCGACGCCTGGGTTCTGCCGATTCGGCTGCGGGTAGGGAATCGTTGAACGATCCGCCAGGCCCCCCTGCCAGAAGTCGCCCGCATTCGACGTTTGGCCCGTCGCCGGAGCTTGCACGTTCCCCGGCGGCGGTCCCCAAAGTCCCTGCCCCGGCCCTGCGCCGCTCATCGGGGAATTGCCCAGGGGATTCTGCGGATTGGCGTTCCCGGCGCCCCAGTTAATTCCGTTCTGTGCCACCGCGCTCGAATTTCCACCAGAGTTCGCACCCATTCCCGGATTTCTCGACATCTCGGTCCCGTTGCCGGCCAGAGGCTGCACCCACGGCGGAGTTGCGGACGCGTTGTTCGCGGCCGTGTTGTCGCGGGGAGCCGCCGCGAATCGCTGGTCGATGTCGGACGGCATCGGCGGGGCAGCGGCTTGGGCGGCGGGATTGGTCCCGCCTCCGGGATTCTGCGCCATTTTGGCGTCGTCAGGACGCCCCTTCGGGAACAGGGCCGCAATGTTGCGCTGCGCTTCATTCTCGGTCCCGGTCTGCCGGAACATCGCCAATGCCTGGTCGTATTTCCCCTGCTTGCCGTACAACAGCCCAAGGTTGTTCTGGGCGGAACGATGGTTCTGATCCTGCTCCAGAGCCTCTTTCAGCTTGAGTTCCGCCGCGTCAAACCGACCGCGCAGGTAGAGCGAGTAACCCATGTCGCTCAACAGATCGGCATCGCGGGGATTGGCGGCGTAAGCGCGGGCGTAGTGGTCATCGGCGGTCTGCGGATCCTGATTCATATCGGCGATGACGCCCAACCGGTGATGGGCCTCGACGTGATTGGGCTGCAGCGCCACAACTTCCAGGTACGCGGCCCGAGCGGCATCCAGATCCCCACGCGATTCCGCAGCGGCCGCGCGCTTCAGGGTGTCGGTCAGCGAGGCGTTCGGCTTCGCTGAGGCGGCCCGCGATTTCGCAAGCTGGTCCGCCAGGTCGGACGGCAGTCCGTTGCTGCCGGACTTGGAACCGGCGATCTCAGCCTCGGGCTTCTCTTTCTTCCAAGGATTGCCGTATTTCACGCGTTCCTCGGGTTTGGAAGTCGGGGGTTCCGACTTCGACAGCCCGAATCGGGGCGTAGAGCAGCCTGCGAGCATTCCCGACAGCAGCCCGACCGACAGCATCCAGGCTGTGATACGCATGCAACCGATCCCTGGTGAAGGGGTTTGACCCACGTCCGTGTCGCTCGGCAGACCGCCGATTCTTGCGAACTCTTCTCGAAACACGCAGCGTCGAAAGGAGTTCGGCACAGAAATGACGAACCTGGAAATCCACATCCATGCGACTCCAGACTCGCGAAGGAAATCTAAAGTCTGACGCCAAAACTGTCGAGACGAGGTTTGCGCTCCCCGCCCCACCGCACGGCACTCCACGTATCACACTACCTGAAAACGAGTTACGACACCGGAGTCCGCCGCAGTCTGCCCCTGGGACGTAAGGCGCCCCCTTATGACTTGGGGACGTCCGGGCCGAAATTCTCGAACTCAGCGCGGCTTTTTCCGGACCGTTCAATTCCCCGGATCGACGAATTGCAGTCTCGCGCGGCAATCTCTATACTGCCTCGTTCTGCGGAAAATCCGCGCGTGATGGCAAACACTGTCGTTGGCGCATTGCGCCGCCCTGCGAAAAAAGTCCTGAAGGAGGACTGTGTGGTTAAGCTGCGTTTGCGTGAGAACGAGCACATCGCCGAAGCCGTCAAGCGGTTCCGGAAGCTGGTGGAACACGCGGGCATCAAGAAAGAGATGCGCCGCCGCGAATATTACGAGAAGCCGAGCGAGATCAAGCGCCGGGCGACTCGTCGCGCCGAACGCCGCACGAAGATGCAGCGGATGGTCGCCACCGGGGGTGGAACCGGTCGTCCGGCAGGCGGCAGCGCCGGGATGTAACTCGCCGGGCGCTCGGTCTGTTCTCCGGGTGCGGCAGCAGCCGGCGTCCCGCGTTTCCTGCCAAGGCCGGCTTTGCCGGCCTTGTTTCGTTCACTGGCAGTACGTTTCGATTTCGACGGGGGTCTGACCCCCACGCCTGCGAGACTTGTCGTGTTCATCGATCGCGTGTCCATCATCGCCAAGGCCGGAGACGGGGGCGACGGTTGCAGCAGCTTCCGTCGGGAGTCTCACGTGCCGCGCGGCGGACCCGATGGGGGCGACGGCGGACGCGGCGGCCACGTCATCGTCGAAGCCGATGAAAACGTCGGCAGCCTCGTGCACCTGGTCGGCATCATGCACTGGAACGCCGAGAATGGTCGCCCCGGCCAGCAGGCGCTCAAGACAGGGTCCTACGGCGAGGACCTGATCATCCGCGTCCCCCCGGGGACGTTGATCCGCGACGCCAAGCGCGATTTCGTGCTGTGCGATCTCACCGAGCACGGCCAGCAGGTGATCGTCGCCAAAGCGGGCGACGGCGGCAAAGGCAACGCCCGCTTCATGTGCTCGACCAACCGCGCCCCCCGCGAATTCACCCCCGGTGAAGACGGCGAGCTCCGCGAGATCGTCCTGGAGCTGAAGGTCATCGCCGACGTGGGTCTCATCGGCAAGCCCAACGCCGGCAAGTCGACGCTGCTGAGCCGCCTGTCGCGCGCCACCCCGGAAATCGCCAACTATCCCTTCACGACGAAGTACCCCAACCTGGGCATGGTTCGCGTGGGGCACGATCGTCAGTTCGTTCTGGCGGATATCCCCGGCTTAATCGAGGGGGCGCACGCCGGCGTGGGTCTGGGGCACGAATTCCTGAAGCACGTCGAGCGCTGCAAGATCCTGATCCACCTGATCGAACCCTGCCCCGACGATCAGACCGATCCGATCGACAACTATCTGCACATCCGCGATGAACTGCGGCTCTACGACGCCGCGCTCGCCGAGCGCCCCGAATTGATCGTGATCACCAAGTGCGAACTGGAAGACGCCGACGCCGTCGCGGAGCTCTTCCAGGAAGCCACCGGCAAGCAACCACTGCTCATCTCGGCGGTCACCGGCAAGGGACTCCCGCAACTGCTGCAGGCCACGATCCGCCGCCTGGATGAACTCAAAGAGCAAGAGCTCTACGCGAGCTGATGCGGCGGCGTGAGTGCGCTCGAGTCGGTGAGCCAAAGGATATTGTTGAGACGCGAGGAGGCCCGACGCACTGGGGGGGGCGTCTGGCTGTCTATGTCAAACGGTTATCGCAAGCCATCTCGCGGCTGGAAATCGACTCCGGCAAGGCCAATTCTCGGCGGGGCCGCTCTAGGAAGGCAGGCCAGAGCCTATTTTTTTCGCCCTCAAGTTAAGCGATTCCCGTCAGTTGTTGATATGCAAATCGATTCTCCAGTTCGGTTGGTCTGACTGGAGCGACTCATACCGGACAGAGATCTCGCCATCTGCTGCATCATCTGGAATCCGTCGGTCAAACTCAATGATCGCAGTCGCGACAAGCCGCTGTCGTGCATTATCGGGCGGCTGAAGCCTCGCTCGGATCCAAGTCGGTGCCTGCACCTTGAGTTCGTCGAGCGGCGTATCCGCAGGACCGAATAGAAGAACTTTCCGAGTGACTACCTCGGACTCCGCAGGGTTCAGTCGATTGACCGTCAACACGGACGGAGAAGCATAGTGCTGACTGCGCCGCTCTGGAATCACCCAGATCGCCGCATGTTCCCGAATCTTGTCGTGTAATTTGTCGCCTTGAAGTAGGGAGACGCGGCAGCGTGGGCCGTAGTTGTCGGCCGGCGTTCTTCCGCTGACAGACAGCCGATAGATTCGGCGAACAGCCCCATGGGAAAGCTGTTCGTCGCGGGCGAAGGGCTGCAATTGGACGCTGCAGCCGGGGGAATCGGTTGCCGCACCGGTCAGCCAGTGATCCGAACCGGCGCGTTCCAGTGTCCTAATCACCGCGGTCGTTTCGACCTGGCTCCCCGCGATCTCACCAGTCAGTGGAATCTCTGTCGGAATAGTCTCGATACGAGGAACTATGTCCTCGTCGCCGATCAATTCCAATCGGACGCTCAAGGGTGTTTCCAGTGCCGGTTCAGTAGTGAACTCTACACGGGTTTCTTTTCTGCCTGTGCGAGGCAACGTCACTCGCAAGCACGACAAGCAACTCTCGCCGACCGGTAATGTCGTACTACTCAGCGGGCGCGCCAGCGTACACACACATGATGTGCTTACGTTTGTGATTCGATACGTCCTGTCAGATTTATTCGTAATCCTAATCGAAATCTCGCGTGACAGATCGCTCGGGTCAGTGTCATTTCGGTGAATGGTGACTGAATCGGGCTCGACCGTCAGTCCCGACGAACGCCCGTCAACCTGCTCGCGGCATCCCCAGGCAACGAACACAAGCAGGCACAGCTCGAAGCGTCCAGCCGAGTCGTTGGGAACTCCCGAACTACACACGTCTCCCCTCCATCGCCACTTCTCAATTGCGACCCAGAGACACAGATTCAAGCCTCAGGCTGCTTATTCGATCGCCAGCAGTTCGGCCCCGTTGATCGAGGCGGACGCCCTCCATACCCCGAGATCGATCTGATCGGCGACTGATCGTGTACTGCCATCGCAGAAAAGTACATGAACGCAACCGGGATGCTGACTTCGCGCGCTCACTGCCAGTCCATTGGCCTCGCAGTCGGGGATTCTAGAGTTCGGCGGAAGGACATGGTTGTAGAGCGTTTGGGAAACGTGGGTCAGCAGCCACGTACTTCCGTCGGACGAATAGTGCTCCAGTGGAGTGACCGGCGTGGTTGCACAGCTTGCCAACGTATCGTCCGGAGACAGGCCGCTTGAGGCCGGCGCATCCCACCGTGCCCGATCTCGCCAGGGACTGTACCTTTCCATGGAGAAATCTCCGACAACCCGCTCCGAGAAAAACGCCGTGGATGAGAGCCCGTCGGTGACTTGCGCCTGCCGGACTCCGAATGTTCGGGCGACGCCTCGAAACGCTCCGATCGCCGGATTCTCGTGATAGCCGGGACTGCTTCCGAGGCAGGCGCGATAACTGATCCCACCCGCGCGCACAGAATCTGACGGGCAGCAGAATAACCGCACCGAATGAGACATCAGCGACGCGTTGCGCACGCTGGATGCGGGTTCGTTGGCGGCCCCCTCTCCCTCCTCGGCAAAGTCGATCTTGTTCCACACATCAGCAAGATCGATGAACGGCAATAACTGGGCTTGCGCCGAGAGATTTCGCAGCGACACCTGACCTGACGGATAAATCGTCGTCCGCTGAAAGGATGGCGGCAGGGACTCTGAGTAGAGGGCGGAATAGTTGTGCAAGGCGATGCCCAGCTGCTTCAGCCGGGAGCGGCAGTCGACCGCCCTTGCTCGCTCACGCGTCCGTTGTATCGCCGGCGCCAGCAACGAGACCAGAACCGCCGCGATTCCGATGGCGACAGCAATTCGATCAGAGTGAAGCCGCGCTCAGTCGCAGCGGTTTGGGGCACTCGACGGCGGAGGTCCATGATCCTGGACCGAACGCTGCGGAAGATGCCGATCAGAAAGAGACCGGCACTCACCGTCAAACCCATGCGCCAGGCAGGCGACGGCCGCGCGGCAACAACGAATTGATGGAGTGCCATTGAGTCCTTAGCGGCAAGCAGAATGCTTCCATTCCAGCCGAATTGCTCTTTGAGTGTCACGCACATCACCCACCTCGGTCGATCGGGGAAATCCACAATTCGAAACTGTTGAGATTGGCTTTCAATGACCGCGACAAAATGACCGCGGCCGTCCGGTAGAACGAGAGGGATTACTCCACCCACGGCCCCGAGCTTGAAGTCCGGCAGGTCGCAGTTCGCGAGAATGCCCACTGCGACGAAGCCACGATCTTCGATTCGGCCTCGCAATTCCGCAAGAGTCAGCGGTCGCTCTGGCGCATGATCCAGACCTGGATCAAACTCTCCGGCACTGCCCAGTGCTGACAGCACGATTTGAATTGCTGTCAAGCCACACGCGTGAGATTCATCCAACGTTTCTTCGGGCGGCTGCATGAATGTCACAACCAGAGCAGCCAAAGCTACCACTTGATTCGCCTCTCATTGATATCACTCTGTTACAGCACCGAAGGGTCCGCGTCAAAATAAGTTGCGCGAATCCCAACTTGAGAAACTCCAAATTGCAAATCGCAACTTTCAAACAAGCTCCAAATTCCATAGGCCAAGCCAGCCCTCGTCGTTGGAATGTGTGGGATTTCGTGCTTGAGATTTGGTGGTTTCTCTGAAGTCAAGTGTGGCTTCTCATTCTGACGCGACTCCTAACAGACCGTCGAATTACTCGTGACACGGGCTTCCAGCGCGTGACGGACCACGAAAACCGCTCGCATCTTCGCACCCGCAGCATGGGCAAGATGCCCATGCCATGTTGTTCAACAGACTGCTAAGGGCAGGTTGTCGCCTGCCCCCCCTGAACATAGTCGTTCTGATACGTCCGTCCGCAAGGGATAATGGTGTGAGTCTGCCCGTATGTGCAGCTCGTGTCGTAAAGATAGTTGTAGGCGTTTCCTCCACACTGAGAGGTGCGCGTAAACGTAATTGGACCGTAATGCATTTGTGGATTCGTGTAACTGGATAAGGCGTAGCCCTGTGGGTTGTTGAGACACATTACAGATCCGCCGTTGCCGTTCGACAGGCACTGATTGCAGTTGCTATTGACCAGGGCAGGATTGGCGCACGTATAGGGTCCGGCACTCCCTGCCGCTGATCGCAACTCTGCTTCGGCAAGCATCCGCCCATTAGAATTCTCCGAGAGCGCCAGTGCCAGCACCCCGCACAACCCGACACATCCCAGAACGGTGTTCATCGCTATCGCTCCTTTTACAAAGAAGGCCAACCTCACATCATGCCCTGCGACACCATCGCCGGGCCTATTACATCCTGCGAAAAGCGTAGACTCCCCCTGCCGTTAACAGGCACAAGAGTCCTGCCCACTGAAGCACGCGCCAACCAAAGTCGTCTCCCCGATCCGCAACAGCATTTCGACTTCCATTGGAAACTGATGATTCATCCGACAATTCCGCCGAGATCTGTTGCAGTTGCTCCCGCAGATGCTCGTCGCGTTTGTGGATCGCGACGGTACGTTGTCCCGGCACCGTTTCCGTAATCATCTGGGTTCCCACGGCAGGCGTCGGCTGAAAGTCTGCATCGGGAATCTTCGAATTGAGCTTCAACGATGAAAGGATCAGCAGCCAGCGTCCACCTGTGAATGTGACTTCCATTTCCGTGGGCAACCATTGTTCGCCGGCGAACAATGGATCGGCAAACTCCTTCCAGCCGGAAAGCCGGTATCGAATTGTTCCCAAGTTGCGTCGTGCGACCTCGGCCGCCTCGCTGTCTCCGACCACGGTGGCTGCCATTTCCGTCGGGAGACAGCCGTACCGCTCGGCAAGGCTCGCCGACCATCGAAACTTCACCTTTCCCCCAGGTGCAGCGTGTTCGCCGAGATCGAGATTCCAAATTCGGAAGTCGCCGGCGTTCAGAAGGTCGACGATCTTGACGTCGCTTGAGGCGAGTAGCCCAGACAGGTCGGTCGCCGCATCCTTTAATCGCAGCCCCAGCCAAGTATCCAGGCAATATGAATGCTGGAGCTGCGGCGGCATCGCCGTCGTCTCGATGATTTCGCGAATTCGGCCCGGCGATTCAGGATCGAACCCCGCCTGGAATCCATGAACGCCGTCGAATGACTCCCAAATGGGTCCCGACTCCGACGATGCTTCCAGCAGGCCTCGCTGGCCATCGCGAACCCACCGCCCCGTAATTTTCGATGAGTACGAGGGGGAATCCGACTGCAGCGAGAATTGCACATCCACCGAATGCAACCTGCCGACCGTTTCGAGATAGCGGGATCGCAGTTCGCCGACGTCGCTGGCGGACAGCGGCAGGCTCATGCAAGACACCAGAATGACCGCAAGGCTGGACTGCAGAAGATCCATACCTCACCCGATTTTCGCCGAGGGGAGCGGGCAGCGAGGGCAAACCGAATAGTTTAACCCTACTGCAAAATAGTGCGTCATCGAATAAGATTTCAACAGAAATCTTGTAAGCTGTCGCATTATTCACTGATTCCCCATTCAGCACAAAATTTCCAGCGAGAGACCAGCACATCGGGCGGTGCTGCTGGAACAAATTGACGGCGGGGTGGCATTCTTGCCCTTCAAGTCAAGCATGCCATCGGAGTGTCCCGTGACGGTTCCGCCCCAGTCGAGGAGTCATCACAAGTCATCTCAGACATTTGGCCCCAGACTCGCCCCCACCCTGCTGCGGCGCGGGGTTACTGACCGTCCCTTGGCAAATCGATGACCCCCAGCCGATCGTCGCGCACGATCGTCAACCGCACACTTTGATCGACCGGCATCAGGGTCAGCAGGCGGTGCAGATCATCGATTGTCTCCACCACCCGGTCGGCCAGTGCC
>JANRLN010000159.1:0-7382 GCA_033762515.1 Planctomycetaceae bacterium | reverse complement strand
CGCCCTCACGTCGCCGTTGCCAGGGACTCTCATCACGCATCGTCACTCTGGGGAAGGGGAACCTGCGCCACAACCACCGCCAGAACCAGTCATTCACCCCACAACGACGGACTACGCTCGGCGGTGAATAATCCGGGCTAGCTCTCGCCATGGTCTAGAGACGAGTTGTCTGTTGCCGGCGCGCCTGTTACTGTCTCGTTACGAAGAGATTCACCAACCGCACGCGGAGCGCTCACCATGTGGTCAACAACGTCGCCACGCTTCTGTCAGGCATGTGGGACAGGCTTCATGTGTGTCTTCATTTTCATTCACAGCACTGGGGGAGCCGAGGAGGAACCTGAGGGCACGGTTGCGGAGAAAGCACTGGCGGCCGCGCGCGAGAAACTGATGGCAACCCGCGTCGCCAGCATGCGAGTTACCTGGCCGGAGGAGGCTGCGAAACGTCCGGAGTCCTTCGAACCACAGCCGATCTTCCGGTATTCCGATCCGGCACGCGGCTACGTTGCGGCTGCTGTCTGGGCATTGGGAAAAAACGGCCGGCCGCTGGCCGTCGTGACCACTGAGTTGCAGCCGAGGTTCTATGGTCGCCCTCGGATCGTCTACGAATACCTGTCATTGACCTCGGAACCCTTCGCCGTTGCTTCCCCGGATGTGCGCTGGTCGCCGAAGTCCAGCGCGATTGAGTTTCGGCCGATTCCCAACAGTCCCAAACCGGCCGACAACGAACGCTTGCGCCTGGTGCAGATGCGCAGCGACGCCAAACGAATGACCGCCTATGAAGTCGTCGGCAACGAACGCTGCGAACTGCGCATGGTTCCGCAGCCCATTCACCGCTATCGTCCATCATCGCACGCCAACGCCGATGGGGCGATGTTCCTCCTCGCATTCGGCATCAATCCCGAAGCGATTGTGTTTCTGGAGTCTGACGGCGACCGCTGGCAATTCGCTGTCGGTCACCTCGCCGGTGCAGCGAAAATGGGAGCATTCTTCGATGAGCAGCCGGTTTGGGAGACTGGACCGGCCAAGTACGGCGTCGACGAACCGTACACGGCCTCAAACGCTGTCGCTGACATCCCCGGCATTGCCGCTGATGGCAGCGTCATTCCGCCTGAAAAGTAGCCAGGCAACAAAGTAGCGAGCCAACTGGGCGAACGCCGTCGCCGCCCCGTTCGCCCGCCGGTTCCCGCAATTTGTCGACAACGATTCGTCACCTTTGCACCGGAGATGTTTCATGAGCAGTTCGGTCGCCGCCATTCCCGCCGGGCACGAAGGGCTGATTCCCCATCTCGTTTGCGATCCGTGCACCGCGGCGCTCGAGTTCTACAAGCAGGCGTTCGGCGCGGAACTCATCAGCTGCGTCCCTGCGCCGCTGGGGGGCAAAATCATGCACGCTGAAATGCGCATCGACGGCAGGCCGGTGTTTCTTGTCGACGACTTCCCCGAGATGTGCGGCGGCAAATCGATGACCCCCAAGGCCCTCGGCGGCACGCCGGTGACGATCCATCGCTTCGTGACCGACGTCGATGCCGCGGTGCAACGGGCGGTCGACGCCGGGGCGACGATCCTGATGCCGGTGCAGGACATGTTCTGGGGGGACCGCTACGGCGTGGTGACCGACCCCTACGGCCACAACTGGTCGATCGCGACGCATACGAAAGATCTGACGCCGGACCAGATCGGCGCAGCGATGATCGAGGCGTTTGCACAGGCGGGGCAGTAACGCGAGCTGACCGCAGAGCGTCGCGGCGTCAGCCCGACGTGTGCTGGCGCGGCGGGGTGGCATGCTTCCCCTCGCGGGAAGCATGTCTTCGTGAGTTCGGTTTTTCGTAGCAGCTTATCTCGAAGGGCAAGCAGCCTGCCTGCCGCCAAAGTGAATCGACGGACAAATCGACCGACCGATGTTGAGTAGCAAGACATGAGTAGCGCCAACAATCACGACGAACGAATCGCCAGAATGACATTCGCTTCGGTTTACCCACACTATCTCGCCAAAGCCGAGAAGAAAGGCCGATCAAAAGCAGAATTGCATCAAGTGATTCAGTGGTTGACAGGTTTCGATGAAAATATGTTGCAGCAGCACATTGCAGACAAATCGACTTTTGAACAATTCTTTCGGAATGCCACAATCAACCCCAATGCACACCTTATCACCGGGGTGATCTGCGGCTATCGGGTAGAAGAGATTGAGAACCCGTTAACGCAGCAGGCCAGATATTTGGACAAGTTGGTGGATGAGCTGGCGAAAGGGCGAAAAATGGAAAAGATCCTGCGGGCAGGTTAGGCTGACCCAGCGGGCTTTCGCCGAGCGATACGTTTTCGAGTCAGGTCGGGAACTTCGTTCGCCCGTTGTGACGTCTGAGATCGACACGGGACTGCAGCGGCGGGGTGGCATGCTTTTCACCTCAGGAAAGCACGTCTACGTGACCTCGTTCCAAAAATGGCATGCTTGCCTTGAAGGGCAAGCATGCCACCCTGCCGCGTCTTTCTCGAAACATGCGGATTGATGCCAGTATCACTTGATGATATCATCGAGGACTTGCATGGGACCCAAGCACTGGCAGACGCTCCACACAATTTTCGAGGACCCGGTGAGGTCGAACATTGCCTGGAGGGACGTCGAAGCCCTGCTGAAAGCCGCCGGTGCAGAGTTCACTGAAGGAGCCGGTTCGCGGGTGCGTATCGCCCTGAATGGGGTGCGAGCCGTCTTTCACCGGCCGCACCCTCAAAAGGAAACCGACAAGGGAGCCGTCAAATCCCTGAGGCGCTTCTTGGTAGCAGCGGGAGTAACGCCATGATGGATTACAAAGGCTACATCGGCAAGGTCGACTTCGACGCCGAGGCCGGCATCATTCACGGCGAGGTCATCAACATCCGCGACATCATCACTTTCCAGGGGGACAGCGTTGCTGCCGTGAAGCAGGCGTTTCACGAGTCTGTGGACGATTACCTGAAGTTCTGCCAAACCCGCGGCGAGCCCCCCGACAAGCCCTTCTCCGGCCAATTCGTCACCCGCATTCCGCCAGAACTGCACCGTCAGGTCAACGTCGCCGCAGTTCTCGCTGGAAAGAGCTTGAACGCCTGGGTTACCGAACAACTTCAGCAGGCAGTCCAACGGACGGAAACTCTCAAGAAACCGGCCGATCGGAAACCTGCCGCGAACCCATCACAGCGGAGGAGCAGCACTATCGCGCCGAAAAAGAGGATGAGGAAGACGCGGGACAGCGACTAGCCAACCGGAGAGCCGTGCCAGCGGGGTGGGGTGACATGCTTTTCACCTCAGGAAAGCCCGTCGACGCGACCTCGTTCCCCAAAACGGCATGCTTGTCTTGAAGGGCAAGCATGCCACCCTGCCGCAGATTCAGTTTCGGCAGCGATCAGCGTTTGCTTCCGTAGGACCAAGCATCGAGGCAGCAAAGTCCACTCGATATGGACGTGTGTCCCTTATTGCGAACTGGGGAGGCTGACTTCCTCCTCACCCCCAATTGCGGTTGCGCAATCCACGTGAACCTTTGCCCCGCTGAAGCGTCCAAGAATAAGATTGATATAGTGTTCCTGAATGCATCCTGAGTCTGTTGTCGGTAGCCTGAGTGCAATTCGAGGAAAACCTGAGAGGCCAACCAGTGGATTGTCTCTATTGCGGACGTCAGGTAAAGAAGGCCAAGAATGGCGAGCACATCATTCCTGATGCTCTCGGTGGTTCACTTACGATCCGCGACAAGTGTCGTTCTCGAAATGTCTGCAACATTTGTAATAATGGGGTGCTCTCCGAGCTAGACAAAGAATTATGCTGTCGATTTCCACTGTCGCTAGTTGCAGCGCAAGAACTCGGCTCCAAAGAGCAACGATTCTGGGATGTCGATCAATCATCTGGTCGACTCTTGATTGGGTTCTTCGCGGGTTTTCGTGGCTGGCAGGTCTTCCGTTGGGGATTTTTGTAATCTTACGGCATGAAAACACTTGCCGAGCATTACGGGTTGTTGCTGGGTCTGGATGCGGCCTGGCAGGTGGCGGACGTCGACCTGTCGCTGGAGGACCAGCGGGTGGAGATCCGGCTGGAACCCAGCGGTCAGCCGGTGTGCTGCAGCGGCTGCGGTCAGTCGCGTCCGCTGCACGACCATGCTCCCGAGCGGACGTGGCGGCACCTTGACACCATGCAGTTTGAAACGAGGATTGTCGCTCGGGTGCCGCGGACGAAGTGCCCCGAGTGCGGCGTGAAGACCTGCGCGGTTCCCTGGGCGGAACCGCACGGGCGGTTCACCCTGCTGTTCGAAGCCTTCGCCATCCGCGTGCTGCAGGCGGCCAGCAGCGTGGAAGCGGCGCGGCGGCTGCTCAAGCTGACCTGGTCCAGCCTGCAGGCGATCCTGGACCGGGGGGTCGAGCGGGGCCTGATCGAGCGCGAACTGGAAGACATCCGGCATGTGGGCCTGGACGAGAAGAGCTTCGGGCGGGGCCAGGACTACGTCACCGTCATGACCGACATCGACGGGTCGCGGGTGCTGGACGTGGCCGACGGCCGGGACGAAACGGCCGCCGACGCCCTGTGGGAAGGCCTGGGAGAGGAGCGGGCTCAAGCCGTCGAAGGGGTGGCTATGGACATGTGGGCCGCTTACGAAGCCAGCACCGCCCACCACGCTCCGCAGGCGGAGATCGTGCACGACCGGTTCCATATCTCCAAGCATCTCAATGAGGCGGTGGATCAGGTCCGTCGTCAGGAGCACAAGGTCCTCCAACACGAGGGAGACCAGACGCTGACCGGGACGAAACAACTCTGGCTGTACAACCCGGAGAACATCAGCGACGAGCAGTGGGACCAGTTCAAGATCCTCAAGGAGAGTGAGTTGAAGACCGCCCGGGCGTGGGCCATCCGGGAGCAGTTCCGCTGGTTCTGGGAGTACCGCCAGGCGGGGTCGGCCAAGAAGTTCTTCGGACTATGGCACCGCTGGGCGTCGCGCTGCCGGCTGAAGCCGATGACCAAGGTCGCCGCGATGCTGAAGCGCCGACTGCCGAACCTGCTGACGTACTTCCGGCACCGCATCACGAACGCCGCGGCGGAAGGCTTCAACAGCCGCATCCAGGCCCTCAAGTCGGCCGCTCGCGGCTTCCGCAACTTCCAGAACTACCGCACCCGCATCCTGTTCTTCTGCGGCAAACTCAAACTCACCCCCAACATCCCCGGCCACTAAAAGACGCGAAGAACCCTTGATTGAGGCAGTTCCGGATATCGCGAAACACACATGCTCTGTTTGTCCACAAATCATCTTCGACTCTGACAAGCCAACGTTACGTTACGATTTTGAAGAAATTGTCAAGTGTGGAACAGAAGCGTTCGTGGACGTTTTGATGAGGTCGGTATACTGGGCATTTCGACGTCACGAAGCTGGGGAGGGCAAGTACATCCACTTTGAGCGAATGCCAGTGGACCCCGCGTGGCATGACGGTTGCCGATATCCTCCTCGCCTCTTTACGCGGTCTTCTCCCTACGAATTGGCGGCAAATCTCGCCAAAGGAAACTCGTCATCGTTCATACTTCGGTATGCGTCTAAGTCCCACTCAAAGCACGCTCTCAACCAGATCGACCAATTCACGCCTTTCCCGCCACTTCATCGTTTCGAAAGAGTCCGTGGTTCGCCAATGCAAGCATTCGCATGCCATGCGGACGCGGGGAAGGTCGCTCGCAGCCTTTTCAAGTTGGCTATCAATCTGCTCGCGGCTTTCTGCCCGAACACGCCAGTCAGCAAAGAGGGTTTTGCCGCCGTGATTGACCTGATCCTTGGAATCCGGCCGATCAACCGGCAGCATCTTGCTTACAGTGGCTTTATCGACCCGAAGGAGGTAAAGGATTTCGCGGCTCCAAACGTTGGGCATTCTTTTCGCATCCAAAACCATGACGGAGTCTGGCACATCGAGTCGTCCTTTTTCGGTGGTAAAATGGCGTCGTACGTCTACTTTCCTGGACCACAGGGTGAAACCTGGTCGAGAGCGGACGTCATCGCGCCGTTAAAGTCTCGCAATTGGGATTTCAAGCCATCCCATGTTCTTATCCCACGACAGCATCGCATCATTTGGGGTGATTTACCTACGATTGCGCCAAGCTTAGACATCAGCAATGTGCGGACTCGGCTCAGCGTCGAACCGACACCACCACACTATATCCCAAAGGACAGTAAAGCTCGGCCTGAAGGGCAATGAGGAGACCTGCCTCGAAGCCCGGCAATGAGGAAAATGCTAAGACTCGGCGCAATCTGAGACGGGTCCCCGTCCACCGTCACCCGTCCACTCCCGCTTACTTCCTCCCCAGCATCCGATCCAGCGAATCCCCCGTTTGGTAGACCAGCGCCTCCGGCCAGTGCTGGTAGGGGTGGAAGTACTCGAACGTCAGGTAGCCGCGATAGCCGGTCTGGTCGAAGGCTTCGAGCACGGCGGGCCAGTTTGTGGTGCCGTCGAGGAGGGGGCGGAAGGCTTCGAGGGAGTGGTCGGTTCCCTTCTTCGTGTACTCCTTCAGGTGCACATTGCGGATGCGCTGGCCGAGGATCGGAATCCAGTGTTCGGGGAACTGGTATTCCATGATGTTCCCCGTGTCGAAGTGGACATGCACGTACTCACTGGCGAACGAGTCGACGAAGGCATTCATCTCCATCGGCGTCATCAGGAACCCGTTGAAGAAGATGTTCTCCATGTTGAGATGGACTTTGAGCCTTTCGGCCTGCGGCAGCAATTGGCGGACGGCCTCTTTCGCGCGGGCTTCACAGACGTCGTTGGGAACCGGGTCGTAGTCGGTCCGCCAGGGAATGTGGACCGCGCCGGGGACGACGAGGACGTTCTCGGTTCCCAGGTCGTGGGCCGCCTGGGCAATCTTCCCGGCCAATTCGATCCCCCGCGCCCAGCGGACGGGGTCGTGGGCCGTCAGCGGATAGGGCCAGAAAAGGAACGAGCACATCCCGCTGATGGCGATGCCGATCTTCTCGGCCAGCTTGCGGATCGCGGTGAACTCGGCGGTCCCCGACTTGGGGGAGAGCTCGCTGTCGAGGTCGTAGTTCAGCTCGATGCCGTCAAACCCGGCCGCTTTGGCCAGCGTCAGGCACTGTTCCAGTGACATCTGCTGCGGATAGGGAAAGGCCCAGAGATTGATCGACTTCTTGAACGGGTATTGCTTGCCGGCGGGCGTAGCAGGAGCTTGAGCCAACACCGCAGGGAGGCCCCACGGTCCAGCCATCAGGGACGCGCTGCCGGCGGCGAGCGCCGACGTGACCAGCGAGCGACGAGACACTTCCACGGCAGCCTCCACTGATGTCAGACGATACGGTCAGGCGAATCCCGACGCCTATCGTACCGACGTCGATGCGAGGCGACTATCGTCGATGTTGAGCACTCATCCGCGAACA
>JANRLN010000158.1:0-2175 GCA_033762515.1 Planctomycetaceae bacterium | reverse complement strand
CGTTCGCGGGGCCATTCGCGGCGCTGCTGACCCCGGAACTGTTGGCAAGGCGCGTCGATGGGCGCGGGGCTCACACCCGTCCGTACAAGTAGTCATGCAGGTTGCCGATGTGCTGCTGCTGCTCGCGGACTTGATGGGCGTTGAGGTCGCCGATGGAGATCATGCCGACGGGGAGGCCGTCGTCGTTGACGATCGGCAGGTGGCGGATGCGGCGTTCCATCATGATTTCGCCGGCCTGATCGATGGTGGTCGTCGGGCTGCAGCAGAGGACTTCCGACGTCATGACGTCGACCACGCGGGTGGCCGCCGGCGGACGCTCCACGGCGACGACGCGGCGCAGGACGTCGCGTTCGGTGAAGATGCCGACGATGCGGTTGTCGTCGGTGACGACGAGGGCGCCCACGCCGCGATCGTTCATCAGGCGAGTGGCTTCAAGCACCGAACTGCTCGCGGTGGTGGTGTGGAGTTGACGACGCTTTTCGACCAGGAGTTCGTAGACCGAAGACATGCAAAGACTCCTTCGCGCCCGCAGAGGTGATCGAGAGACGCCCACGAATGTCGACGGCTCATTCCCGGAAGGGAAGCGGCTGCGAACTCGCAAGAGGGGAATCGAGAGGCGCCGCCGCGTCCGCGAGCGTAATCCGGTTTGCAGGAAGACTTCAAGAACTTTCCGGGTGTTGTGACGATTTCCTGGGGAATGAGGGATTAAGTCAAAACCGGCGAACTTGTCGCGTCATGATTGACAGCGGATGATCCCGCGATTGATCCCGGAGGGATCGCGGCCATTAGCCGGTGGTCGCGGAAGGCGCACCACCGGAATAATTGACCAGACGAAGTGCGCAACCCGGAGGGATGCCGGCATGGTCCGTGAGCACGGCAACAGGTTGAGCCGGGCCAGCATCCCTCCAGGATGCGCTGTGTTGTTCGCCTCGTCCCGGTGGTGCGCCTGTCGGCGACCACCGGCTAATGGCTTGGATCCCTCCGGGATCAAGACAGTGGGAACGTCCGCCGGAACTCAAGTTGCGTTCGCAGATTCCGCGACGACTACTCGTCGCCGATGACCAGCCGCGTGTAGCTTTCGTAGCGCAGGCGGGTGATCAGCCCGGCCTGGACCGCCTGCCGGACGGCGCAGCCGGACTGCTCTTCCAGGTGCAGACAGTTGGGATACTTGCACCCCGGCACGAAGGGGCGAAACTCGCGGAAGTAGGCCTCGATTTCCCCCTTGGAGACCCCCCACAGGTCGAGCTGGCGGATGCCGGGGGTGTCGACGACCCAGCTTCCGGCGCTGAGTTCCAGCAATTGGGCGTAGCGCGTGGTGTGTTTCCCTTTGCGCGTCCAACCGCTGACTTCGCCGGTGCGCAGCTTCCACTCGGGATTGAGCGCATTGAGCAGCGACGATTTGCCGACGCCGCTTTGACCGGTGAAGACCGTCTGCTGATTTCGAAGGTGTTGCCGCAGTCGCGCCATTCCGAAGCCGGTGCGGGTGCTGAGCGGGATCGTGGGATAGCCGAGACGGCTGTAGAGACCGATGACCGGCTGCAGTTCGACGAGGTCGACCAGATCGCACTTGTTCAAGCAGATGACGGCGTTCACCCCCCCCTTGGCGGCGCTGATCAGAAAGCGATCGATCAGGGCCGGTTTGAGGTGGGGTTCGGCCACGGAGACCACGATGGCGACGAGGGAGACATTGGCGACGATGACATGCTCGCGGTATTGATGTCCGCGGGTCAGCACGCCCTGCCGGGGTTCGACCCGTTCAATCACGCCGTGGGTTTCATCGGCGGGTTCGAAGAGGACGCGATCCCCCGTGACGACGACCGTGCGTTCATCGGAGCTCATGGTCCGCAACATGCGGCGGACGGTGCATTCGACAGTTTGGTGCGTGGTCTCGTCCAGCACGAAGCATTGCGTGGCCCCCACGGCGCGGATGACGCGGCCGGGGCGGCAGGTCGACAGGTTGACGTCGCGAACCACGCGGCCTTCCGCGTCGACTTCGCCGATGACGGTCCGCCGTCGGCTGCGGCTTCCTTTTCCGGAATAGCGTTCGCCCGCGGCGAGGGAATCAAGTTGCGGATCGTCTCCGTCCACCGCACGCGTCAGGTCATTCTGACGGGCGGTCGGCGCGCGATTCTTGCGCAGATCGATGCGGATTTTGCGGGGTTTCTCGGCGGACAC
>JANRLN010000157.1:0-4147 GCA_033762515.1 Planctomycetaceae bacterium | reverse complement strand
GTGCTGCTCGGGATGGGCATGGTGATCATGCCATCGCCAAACTGCACTTCGTGCAGCCGGCCCATCGGAATCACATGCGGGCCGAAGCCGGTTTTCTTCGGATAGGTGATGATCAGGGCTTCCCTTGTGAGCTTGGCACGCGCATCAATGTTCCATTCGCCGCCCCCGTCCGACAGAAGCGAATAGCGTGTGATCTGCCGGGGCTTGCCATCGCCTCGATCGTACCGAACGCTGTACAGAACCCCTTCAGCAATCACGTTCGATTCGGCTCGATTGACCGCACCGCCGGAGAGGTCGACGTTGCAACCGGCAACGGCGAGGAGCGGGAGAGCCAGCAGCCGGACGTGTTCGAGTCGCACGATGTGTTCCTTGCGCACGAGGGTGTGATCACATTGGGCTAAGGAGTCACGTCAGAATAAAATGCCACACTGGACTTCGGAGAAACCACCAAATCTCAAGCACCAAATCCCAAACAAATCCCAAGAGCCAAATCGCAAACGTTCCACCGATGAGGACTGGTTTGACCTTTGGAAATTGGAGCTTGTTGGAAATTTGTGATTTGTCATTTGGAGTTTCTCGAGTTGAAATTCGCGCAGCTTATTCTGACGCGGACCCTCAGCGACTTGGGGCGTCGGAGCCCAGCGCCAGTTCAGCAATCCCATCGTTTCACAGGCGGCTGGTGAAAGGTTGCACTGGATCGGGCTGATCATCCAGGAATTGCTCCCGAAAAAGTGACGACAAGTCGGACCGTTGCGGGCGATGCGCTGGCCGAAAGACAACCTCACGGCCAGGAACATCCCCGTGTTGCCAAGTCAGCACAAGGTGGTCGATCGCATGCCAATTCACCGGGAGATGATGCCGACTGTCAGTGTAACGCGAAAGGACGGCTGCGGGTTCAAAAGTTGAACGGCGAGAAGCCCAGGGATGGCGATCCCTGGGCTTCCGGGGCAAAGGGTTATTCCATCGTCACCACGGCGGCGGCATCCGCCGGACCGGGGGTGAAGTAGGCGTCGATCTGCTCGGCGATGTCGGACGGAGCCGACGTCGTCTCTGCGGCCTCCACCGGGATCAGGCCGGTGAACTGACCTTCGGCGTCGAGCACCTTCTGCTTGATGTCGAGGTGCTTGTTGAGATCGTCAATCAACTGGCGGGCGTGGCTGAGGTTGGAATCATCAATCGCCAGCGTGCTGACGGTTTCGGCGGCGCGGATGGTCTCCATGCGGGCCTGGAGCTGCTCCAGCTTCACTTCCAGTTCCTTCTTGGCGGCCATCATGCCGTCGAGCTTGCTCTCGTTGGCGGAGAGATTCTGCCGACGTGCCACCAGGATCTTGCGATCCGCGGCGAGAATGTCCTCCGCGGCTTTGAAGCGCTCGAACCGCGACGCCAGATCACGCTGCACATCCTTGGCGGTGTAGGTGTGGCTGGCGTACACAAACGCAGTGCGGCCGGTCCCCAGATCCTTGCGCAAGGCCAGCATGGCCTCTTTCTGCTTGCCGATTTCTGCTTCGCGGCGGGCGATCTGCTGGTCAAGGTGTTCGACTTCGACCTGCTGTTCGGCGATGACGTGCATGCACCGACGGATGTCGGGGACCAGTTCATCCACCATCGACCGAGCCCGCTCGATCTCGAATTCGATGGGGACTTCCGCCTTCACCGACTGGCGGACCGAACGCACCCCGGTGCGGATGTAGCTGAACAATTCTCCGCCCAGAACCAATCCGCCGATGACGGCGGCCGCAGCGGATCCAATGACAAGTTTCTTGAGCATGACGACGCGTCTCCTGACGGATGCCTGGTCGACCGGCACCCCGCCGATCCGACACTGTCACCCAGTCATTCGCACGCCGCGAGGAAATCTTGGACGAAATTGTGCAGGAATTCGCGATTTGTCGTAAATCTTTGCCACGAGTTACTTTGCGACCATCCAGAAGCCCTGGGATCGCGATCCCAGGGCTTCTCGGGAGATCACTGCGGCAACGCCTTCTGGAAAAACTCGACAAAATTCCGCCACAGGATCCCCTCGACGTCCGCCGCCGAGTACCCGCGGGCCTTCAAGAGGTCACCCATTTTTTGCAGGTCGGCGATGGTGTCGAGGTCCGACGGCGACTGCTCTTTCCCAAAACCGCCGTCCAGATCAGAGCCGATCCCGCAATGTTTGGCGTTCCCCGCCAATTGGCAGATGTGGTCGATGTGGTCGACGATATGGTTCATCTGCACCGTCGCGGGATCGGAAACTCCGATCACCCAACCGGGGCGAATCATCCAGTTGTCGAAGGCCGCACCGATGACTGCTCCCCGCTCAATCAGGGCTTTGATCTGCTCATCGGCGAGCTGACGGTCGGCGTTCACCAGCGAGCGGCAGTTGTGATGGCTGGCCAACATCGGGCCGTGGTAAACGTCCAGGGCATCCCAGAACGACTGGTCGGCGAGGTGGGTGACATCGAGGAGCATGCCGACCTTTTCCATCTCCCGCAGCAGTTGCTTGCCTGATTCGTTGAAGCCACCGGTGCTGCCTGTGCCAAAGCAATAGGGGCTGGGTCCGTAGTGCGCCGGCCCGAGAATCCGCAACCCCGCGGCGAACCATTCGGGAATCTGATCGGGAGAGAGAATGGGCGGGCTGCCCTCCATGCTGAGGATGTAACCGATCGGGAGGCTCTCGACCGGTTTCGTCAGCCAGTCGTTCACGTGAGCGGTCAGCGAAGCGGCGTCGGAGAGCTCACGCAGTGCGCCGCAGCGGACCATCCCCTTGTAGTACGCGAGTTGTCCCATCGCCATCGCATAGGCCGCCTCGCGCGACTGCGGAAAGGTGAGAAGCTTGTCCTTTCGGTTCAGTCGAGGGAGCAACGTCGAGATGGTGACGCCGACGCGGCCGCGCTTCAGCTCGTGCCACGAGACCGTGCATTCACCGGGAATGTTGATGTTCGGAAACTGCCGCTCGAACTCGCGAATTTTCGCGACCGGCAGCATCAGGTCGCGGTTCCATTCGACCGCATTCCAGGCCATATCGAGGTGGGCGTCGAAGATCAGCGGGGACATGTCAGTCAGGCTCCTTGGGAGGATGAGATTGAGCGGCGGGGGGGCAGAGTCGAACGATCTGGGGGATGTCGGCGAACAGGTCCATCAAGCGCGCAGGGAGATCGTCGAGAGTCTTACCTTGAGTGCAGTATTCGGGGTGATGCGCAAGATACCCCAACCAAGCATCGAATTCTTGCCCGCAGACCACTGGGGGAGTGTCCATGGGATTCGATCCCCGGTCAGGCAAGCTTCGATTTCCCGCTTGCGGACACCGCCATCGCAAACCAGCCCAGCAGAAAGAACAGACCACCGATGGGCGTGACCGCACCCCACTTCGTGACGCCGGTCAGAGTGAGAATGTACAAGCTCCCCGAAAAGAAGACGCAGCCCAGCAGCAGGCACCAGCCGGCAACGTGGGCGGAGCGCGACGGGCGTTGCGCCGCCAGGGCCGCCACCCCGAGCAGTCCCAGCGCATGGTACATCTGGTACTCGGCTCCGGTTTTGAAGTCCCCGAGGAACTTTTTTGCCAAGGGGACAGTTTCACCACCGACAGTGCGGGTCTGCCCCGCGTATTTCTCGGTGAAGACCTTGTCGAGACCGTGAGCTGCGAATGCTCCCATGCCGACGGCCAGTCCGGCCAGAATCGCGGCGGTGATGGTCCAACCCTGGTGCATGCTTTTCCGTAGTGTTGAAACGAACTTGGAATTCAGCAGCCCAAGGATCGCGACCCCTGGGCTTCCAGCGGACACTTCAAATCTCAATTTTCGCCCCGAGCAGCTCCACGAACTCTCGAATCCACATCGGGTGCGCCGGCCAGGCTGGCGCGGTGACCAGATTTCCCTCGACATACGCCTGATCGACTGGCACTGCGATGTACTGTCCGCCTGCCAGCGTGATTTCCGGTCCGCACGCCGGATAGGCGGTGCAGCGACGCCCTTTCACGACGCCTGCGGCAGTCAGCAATTGAAGTCCATGACAGATCGCGGCGATGGGGCGATCGGTCGCTGAGAAATCGCGAATCACCTGCAGAACGGCGTCATTGAGTCGGAGATACTCCGGCGCCCTCCCGCCGGGAATGACCAGCCCTGCATAGTCAGCGGCTTGGATCGAGGCGAAATCGGCGGTGAGGGTG
>JANRLN010000156.1:0-10267 GCA_033762515.1 Planctomycetaceae bacterium | reverse complement strand
GGTGGCGACCGACACGATCATCATCACCCGCGAAGGGACGCAGCGGATCGTCGACTTCGCCTTCCGCCTTGCCCGCAAGCGTTCCGGCCGCCCCAGCGACGGCCGCCGGGTGGTCACCTGCGTCGACAAGGCCAACATCTTTCGCAGCTTCGCCTTCTTTCGGAAGGTCTTCCTGGAGGTCGCTGCGACCTACCCCGACATCGCCGCCGAGTCGGCCTACGTCGACGCGATGAGCATGTATCTGATCCAGAATCCCGCGGCGTACGACGTGCTGGTGATGGAAAACCAATTCGGCGACATCCTCTCCGACCTCGGCGCCGGGATCGTCGGAGGGTTAGGGATGGCCCCGTCGGCAGAAATCGGCGACCACCACGCCCTCTTCCAACCTTCCCACGGTTCGGCCCCTACCATCGCCGGCCAGGACTTGGCCAACCCGGTCGCCACGATCCTTTCCGCGGCCATGATGTTCGACTGGCTGGGGGAGCGCCACGGGGACGCACTCGCGAGCGCGGCGGGGGAGCGACTGGAACGAGCGGTATTGACGGCGCTGGAGAGCGGGGCGGCAAAGACGCGCGATGTGGGCGGGGTGGTAGGGACGCAGGGGGCGGCGGATGCGGTGATCAGAACGCTCCGCTAGTTTCCGCCAATGGAAGAGTATTGGAAACAGATGAAACGCAGAGGACGCGGTGTTCGCCGGGGGGAACTCGAACGAACCACTCCGCGAACTCTGCGATTCAATGTCCTGGGTCGGGAAGGATGGATCGTTCACACGTGGGGGCGCGCCGAACGGCCTCCGCATTCGTGACCAAGGGCGTTATGATTGCCTTCCTGCGGGCCGTCATCCCTGCCGGGATTGAATGCGCAGCGTCGACCCTTCGGGATCGATAACCCAAATCTAGAACTTCAACCGGTAGACATAATTCGCCGGGGTGCCGTTGACGATGCTGTCGTAGCAGACATCGAACCGCACGACGCTGATGCCGATGACCGGGAGCGCGAGATTGACGGCATCCGGCGAGGTGGCCGAGACGTCGAACGTGCTCGGAAAGACGGACTGGAGCGAGCCGACCACGTTGATGGCGTCGCCGGTGACGTCGGCGTCATTCACCTGGACCTTGAAGTTGCCCGTCCCGAGGACGATCACAATGAAGCGATCGTAGGCCAGCGGGTCGCTGATGGTGCCGAAGTTGACGACTTCCTGGCTCCCCTTGAGGACGAAGAACAGCCGCGTCCGGGCCGGAGGATCGACCGGCGCCGGGTCTGCGGCGAAGGCCGTCGAGGCGCCCAGAGTGGAGCAGGCGGCGAGCAGTACGAGACATCGGCGAACGAAGAGCGTCATGGTCGAGGCGTCCTCATGTCAACAAGATAGAGAGTGGGGGAGTTTCCGGGAAACCCCGGGCTGCAGGGAGTCCAGAGGACCGAACGCACCGGCAAAGTCGGCACTAACTCAGCAGAACGCGCTGGTCGACTCGACACAAGACTTGATCCTCTCCTGTGGCCGGAAATCCACAACCTCTCCGCCGATTACGCTGAGAAGGCTTGCAGCAACAGGCTTTGCGCCGTTTGATGGGGCGTCGCCTTTTCGCCTCATGGAACGACTGCCGCCATGAAACTTGCCGAGTTCGTCGACGAATTGTCTGACCTGGACGAACACGAGAAACTGGAGTTTCTGGTGGAACTGGCGGATGAACTTCCGCCGTTGTCTCCGGAACGGGGGACCGCGCCGCTGCCGCCGAGTTGCCGGGTTCAGGAATGTCAGACGGCGGTCTACTTATGGGTCGACGTGAATGAGGGGCGCCTGCACGTCGAGGCGGACGTCCCCAGGAACTCGCCGACCGTTCGCGGACTGGTGACCTTGGTCGTGCAGGGACTCGAGGGAGCGTCGCCGATGGAAGTCCTGCAGCTTCCTGAAGATCTGCTGCCGAGGCTGGGTTTGCAGGCGGCGCTGGGGATGACGCGCCAGCAGGGATTGCGGGGCGTGATGGCGCGGATTCAACGGGAAATCCGGCGATTGACAAGTGTGCCGCAGTGAGATTCCCCGAAAATTTGGGGGATTTCAAATTGTACACCTCTCACCACGGGTCCATTTGTCGGTATTCTAAGAAGACACGATGAATTTCGAGGACGCGTCAGCACGGATCGCGTGCGCCCCTCGGTTGGTTCGTCCTGCCCCAGATCACCGGATTTCCGTGGACTTCTTGACGAGGGAAGGTCCCGCGACCGGCCTGCCAACGTGTTTTGTTGACCAGTTCTCAAATTTCAGTTCGCCGACGAAGAAAGTGTTTGACCCACTCTTCGCACCGCGATCTGATGAGGACATTGTCACCAGCGGTTGAGCCCGGCTGCGTCGCGCGACAGTCCCCAGGAGCGTTATGATGTTGCCCGCTGCTGTTGAACCGAGTCGCCTGTTGCCCTCAACCGACCTCCCGGCGTACACCTTTGTGCCGGGGATGGATTTGCCCCATCCTTATCGCGATCCCCGCGGCCACAGCTATCAGCGCAAGCATCCGACTCCGCGTCCCCTGACCGGACATGCCTGGGCGGAAAATCGCAGCTACCTCCTGGCGCTTGACTACTTCAACTACGGCTACTACTGGGAATCGCACGAGGAGTGGGAACGGCTGCTCCGCAGCACCGGCGGCGACGGGCTGCCGGGCAAGTTCCTGAAGGGGCTGGTCAAACTGTCAGCCGCCGGGGTGAAAGTCCGCGAACACAGCATCCACGGCGTCCGCCGTCACGCGGCCTCGGCGGGAGAGGTCTTCGCCGACGTCGCCGCGGAAGTGGGTGACGAGCACTACTGCGGGCTGGAATTCACCCTGCTGCAGTTCGCCGCCGACCGCGCGGCGCAGCTGACCTACAAGGAACAGATCGACGCCGGCAAGCCGGTGCGCGTCTTCCCGTTCGTGCTGATGCCGGAACCGCAGGCGTATGCGTAGGGCCGAAAGTTGCTGTTGTCCACGATCGCGGGAACGTTTACTCTCGAAAGTCGGGCTTCAGAGTCTGGCGCGATTACTTGAAGCCAGACTTCAAGGCCCGTGACGCCTCGGCGGCAGAAAACTCACGATGAAGGCGATGACGCAAGGCAAGACGCTTCATGTCCGCGGGGCAATGGCCGAAAACCTGGAAGAGGTATCCTTACCATCGCAAGGCGAACCGGGATGCGTGGGATAGTCGGGAAGCACACCGACAAACGGCCCGCAATCAAAAAGCTCAATACAACCCTTACTTGTACCATACCGATCAGCAGATTGCAGCAGCCGAGCTGGGCTGCGTGAATCACGGAACGCTGATCGCGGAATGGTTGCACAAGAAGACGTTCTTCCTCAAGACGGACCATGTGGTCGGGTGCGACAAAGGCGAAGAGACCTCTTACCTCTTTGCAGAATGGCATGCCTGCGGCGATGTGCATGGTCGACCAATATCAGAGTCTGAACTCAGACGGCTGGGGGTGACGTTACCATGAGGGCGATAACTCCTCACCTTGGCGACATCTGGTCGCACAGCGGCTTTCTTTATGACGCTGATGACCGAGCATCGCTCGGCGAAGACATGTACGCGGCTTGGCGAGCAGATGGCACAACCATTGATGCCGGCTGGTCGCAGGAAGGCAACCCCCACGGGTGCTACGTCATCACGGTTCAAAAGGGATTCGACGATGTCGGCCCCCCGTTTCAGACAGACAACCTCGAAGAGGCTGTCGCACATGTCGAAAGCGTGGCGGCACACCTGTCGGGCAACCTCCCTGTGATTTCGCCAGAGCCGCTCGGTAAGGTCATTCCTACGGCCTAGCAACCGGCCCTGCGATGGCGTTCGTCGCGCCAGACGACAGTGCAGGCCCTCACTCTTCCTCCGGCGCCTTCGGCCCGATCGACCGCGTCCCTTTTCCGTGTCGCGCCTTCAGATCGAACAGCCCGAAGATTTCGGACGCCGTCAAACTCAGCGAGCGATTGGTGTTGTCTCCTTCGCCGAGGATCGAGGCGAAGAGTTCCCGCTTCTCGTTGAGCACGCGGTCGATGCGTTCCTCGATCGTGTCTTTGCAGATGAACCGCGTGACAATCACCTGGCTCTTGCACCCGATGCGGTGAGCCCGGTTGATCGCCTGGTCTTCAATCGCCGGGTTCCACCAGCGGTCATACAGGAACACGTAGCCCGCGAACTGCAGATTGAGTCCCACCGCTCCCGTGCCGTAGCTCATCAGCAGAATGTGCTTGTCGGGGTCTTCCTTGAACTGCGTCAGAATGGGCTCCCGCTGCTTGTTCGGCACCCCGCCGTGGTAAACCAAGGCTCCATAGGGCTTCATCCGTTCGGCCAGCCAGTCGATGCACTTGGTCCATTGGCTGAACAGGATCGCCTTGCCGCCGCTGGCGGCGATTTCTTCCATGTCGGCGTCCAGCCGATCGAGCTTCGCGCTCTCACCCGTCAGCGGGTCCCAATTGGTGATCTGCTTGAGCCGCAGCACCAGCTCGAAGACGTGCTGCACGCTGATCTGATCCCCCAGTTCGTTCAAGTGGACGATGCCGTCGTTCTCGGCCTGGTCGTAGGCAATGCGCTGGCCGGGACTGAGTTCGAGGATCTCGTCGCGATCCAGCCGCGGAGGCATGTCTTTCATGACCAGGTCTTTGGTCCGCCGCAGAATGAATTCGCGGGCTAGAGTCTGCAATTGCTTGAGATCGGGCGTGCCCCGCGGCGGGACGACTTCAATAAACTCGAAGAGCGCGCCGAGCTCCTCGGGGCGGTTCTCGATAGGAGTGCCGGTGAGGGCCCAACTGCGCCGCCGAGGAATGGCCCGTGCCGTCTCGGCCGTCCGCGAGTCCCGATTCTTGACGCGCTGGGCTTCGTCGAGCACCATCAGGTCGAACTTGGGAAACGTCCCTTCCTCAAAGGCCGCGTAGTCCCGGACCAGAACTTCGTAGTTGGCGATCAGAACCGGCACGCCGGGCATCGACCACGTCAGCTTGCGGCGCTCGGTGTCGCCTTCGATCACCACGAACGGCAGCTCTTCCGCCCAGGTTCGGAACTCCCGCTGCCAGTTCGGCAGCAGCGGCTTCGGACAGACCAGGAGCACCTTCTGCACCTGCCCGCTGCGAACCATCAGCCGGATGGCGGTGATGGTCTGCATGGTCTTCCCCAGTCCCATCTCGTCCGCCAGGAGCGCGGACGGATGCGAGAAGAGCCACGCGATCCCTTCGTACTGATACGCGAAGGGCTCGAACGGCATGATCAGCTCTTGCCCGGCCAGCCAAGTCTGCAGCGGCGGTTGCAATAGATAGAACAGCCGGTCTTCGAGCGACAGCGCATCCTTCGGCGGCTTGATCCGCGTCACCTTGGGGATGTCGATGATGTCCGACAGATCATGCGTCGGGGGCGACTGCGGCGGCGCGAGAGGCTGCAGCTCCTCTTTCTTTTCAGTGGGCTCCTTCGCCGGCTGGAACGAGAAGCCTTCGGGGAACGTCAGCCCGAACGTCGTGACCTTCTGGCGATGCGGCTTCCAGGGGACCGACAGCGGCGTGGTCAATAAAGGAATCGATTGCGTTTCCCCTTTCGACCAGCGCTGCAGCGCGCTATTCACACCGGCGGCGAAAATGTCGGTGGCGACGGCGAGATCGATCGGTTCGCAGAGAATGCCCGTCGCCTCGTCGTCGGCAGTAATCGAGGCGGGAAGCTCAAAATGCGGACCGGGAACGACGCCGGATGATTCGGCGGGAGAAGCTACCTGCGCACGAATGTCCGTGTTCAGCGAGTCCATGCACCATCCGTGGTGGATTGTTGCGCGATCGGCAGCCCGGGGATACGATCCCGAGAGACTTAAGCCGAGCGTGCCAGCGCCGTTTTCAAGGTTTCGCCGAGGGCTTCGCGGATGCGCTCGAACGGTTCCTTGAGATCGGCCGAATCGGGAACCTGACCGGAGGCTTTCCGCACGATGCCGACGTCATCGGGGAAGTCGGCATGGAATTCGAGCCATTGCTGCCCCAGGGACAACGTTTGCTCGGGAACCTGGCCGACGGCGGGAGCGTTGACCAGGCTGGCGACGGGCATCGGCACAAACTGCCGGAGATCCAGCAGCTCGGTCGCCTCGACCAGCACCAGGTGCGGCTTGACGCCGATCTTCTCGATGAGCGTTTTCCCCACGACCTCGGCGAGGAGATACGGCCGCAGCGTCGGCCCGTACAGGATCTGCTGCGTGCGGTTGGGTTTGACGGGGGTGGTGCACTGGAACTCCAAGGGGCGACCGAACTTATTGGTCACCAGCAGTCCCCCGACCACCCCGCGTTCGCCATCCTCCACCGCCGCCAGAAACCCCAACCGAAACGCATCCTGAGCACTGGTCGACATCCGTGTCGATTCCTCTCGATGGTACCACAACCAACCAGAATCACCCCTCTGAAAAACGGAGGTTGCGAGTGAGTTGTGCAATCCTCTCGGTTGGTGCATCCGTCCTGTGAAGCATCGTCGTCCAAGGATGTCAAACTTGAGAATTGAGTTGCCGCCTTGTCACAAGGATAATTCCTACGTAAGTTCCTATTCTGCAAGATGATGAGACGCGCCCACTAATCGCAGTGCTGTGGATGGCGAGGGTTGATTGGAGTAATGCCGGAGCTGACTAGAGATGCCGAGACAAGAAGGACGCAGGGGATGGCAGTATCCAGTCGTCAAGAATCAGAGAAAAATCCGCGGCCATTCTAATCTTTCCTTTGCAGGAAGACTCCGATGGGTCACACTTAGCTGGTAGGGTGTGGGCATTGCGAAATTACGTGCCTGAAGCACGGGCTGGTCCCCCCCCAAGATTTCAAAAGGGCTAACGAATGTACAAGAGTCTTGTGTTCCTATTGGCATTTGGCGCGGGCATTCTTGCGGGATCTGATTCAGCGAACGCCTGTAATCGTTGCCGAAAGGTCCGAATCTGCTGCTGCTCTTGCGCCCAGACGAGTGCGAGTGCGGCAACCGCGAATGCCGGTCCAGCGCAGCCACCGGCCGCTAGTGCATGGGTTCAAGCGAGCATGCCGGGGCAGCCCGCAAGTCCCATTCCTGCCGGTGCACCGGGGGCGAGCGGTGCATCGGTGAACGACAAACGGGATTGGGACCGCATCCAGAAGCTTGCGAAAGCGAACAATCATGAAGCCGCTGTGATCGCCCTGCGTCAGCAATTTAATCAATAACTGAGGCAATGCCGGACAGGATGTGTTGAAAAGGACGTCGGCTGAACAACGGAGCGAGCGTGCCCAACGGATTCGGGCACGCTCGCCAGATCGTTGATCATCCAAGACGGCTGATTAGCGGCGAGTTGCGGTGCCCCAATCACCAAAGTCGTTTTCCGCTTGGGTCATTTTGCTTGCTGCGGGCCCTGTGGGCGATGAAAGTCCATATCGGAGTGCATTCCCGCCTTTTGACGGTTGTCGGTCTTGATGCCCAACGCTCGGCACAGCAGGTTTGACCTCGGATTCAACCTCTTCCACATAAGCCGCCTGAACGTACTTGGATGGCGCAAGCGGTCGTGAGCCTCGAACGGGAATTGCTCCTCGCGAGCTCGAAGATTTGACCGATCCGTTAACGACGGATTGGGCCGAATGAGCTTGAGCAGCGGACAACTTGCGCTCGTATGCCGCCTTCGCCGCGAGCATTTCTTGCTCAAGTCTTTCCAGCCGCGCCAGCCGATCTGTAAGCACGGAATTGGCATCCGTAGTACAGCCGTTCGGAACAGCACAAGCGGGTGGCATGTACGGAACGCAGGCTGGCGGGGGTGCGGGGGGGGGAGGTGCCGGGGGTGCGGGTGCTGGCGGCGCATCGGGAAGACTAGCGAATTCTTGGACTGGTGCCGCAGTCAATGCTCCGCGTGATCGATCAAACCGCATTTCCGGATTGCGTTTCCCGCGAAAAGGAGAATGGAAGACGATCGTCGGCAGCGACAGCTCGAATTCGGGGATTCGTACCGACAAACTGGGGAGCCCAAGTGAGTTGGATTCTCCCAGGACTTCCCCGGTTGCCGGTCCGCGGACCACATTGCCAGGAGCCGGGGGAGGGGTCGGCGGCGCGGGAGGTGCCGCACATTGGGGTACTGGGACACAACAGTCATTTCCTACGCAAGGTTGACTGGAAGCAATGGAAATCATCACTCCGCAGGCGGCTGCATAGAGGGATTTTCGTCGCATTTCTTGATCCTTCAAGGTTGACTGCAATTAGCGCAGCCTCCCGTGTGGTTGGGATGCGTCTATCGATCCTGGATCATCCGTGACAATCCGCTGACGAAATTACTTTTCCAACGCGGTGAGGATGCCGTCAATCTTTTGCTCAAGCCGCGTCAAGCGTGCTTCCACGTCCGTCAAGCGCGTGTTGACATCGCCGGTTGGCGGCGCGGGAGGTGGATTTGTCGAGGCAGGCGTCGTCGGACGGTCGGCTCGCACAGTCGTAAAACGTGCCGGAATCGAGTCCACCACGTTCACCGCCGGTGGAGCGGGTGCCCATTTCTCCAGGAGGCCACGTTTGGCCCGCATCTGTTGGCACGCTTCGCAGTGGCATTCCGACTTCAGCAGCAACGATCCCGCAAACGCGGGGACGCTGCCAAACACGACGAAGAGCGCCGCAAGTTGGAGGGAGTTTCTGAATTTGACAATCACCTGAGACCTCCTGGATGGACCCGCAGCGCGGGCCAACGGGAAAATCGAGCAACCTGTGCATTTGATTCGACGCACAGGGTTGGCATCATCCAGATGTTCCGAACAGCAATCTCAACTGGAGCGATCGTTAACTTCGGCGCGCCGTACGACCCGAATGATCGTGAAACTTTTCCAGACGACCGGAGAGACTTTCAGAAACTGGCACAGCCGCCACCCGACCGATCGTCCTGGTTGTTTTTGCATAAACTGGGTTGTTTATTCAGAGTAGATGGTTGCCATTTCGCGAGAGAAGAGGCCAGAATCGTGCGTCAGCAGCCAGATGATTGTTCATCTGGCTCAGTTCAATGGCTCACAACTGATGCGGGAGAACGGATCATGCGGCATTTGTGGTTCACCGGAGCTGTCTCGGTAGCTCTAGGATTGTCCTTGAATTCCTGGGCAGCCCCCCCCATCCGTCCGGCAGCTCCCGCTGCTGCGGCCGCACCTGCAGCGCCGGCTCCCGCGACCGTTCGGAATCCTGTGCCGGCACCTCCGGGAGTTTCAGCATCCTCTGCATCGATGTTTCTGGAACCCCTGGAAATGACCTTCGGGCTTCCGGCATCGACGAATGCGGCCTTCGTGCAGCGGAAAGCCTCTCCTGCGCCCCCCGCCGCTTCCAATAAAAAAGTCCACCTGCTGTTGATTGGGCACTCGCGCGATGGCTCGATTGGTTCTGGCGTGCAAGTGACGGCTCGAAACATCGAACAAATGTTCACATCCACAAGCTTGTTTGACACTTCGGAGTTGACCATAAACACAGTTGGTTTGCCCGGCGGAGCGGTCATCCCCGGCGTCCCGCGCAGGACCTACAGTGCACTTTCAACCAACCAGGTTGACTCCGCAATCGATGCCATGACGGTGGGACCCGACGACACCATCTTCTGCTACGTGATGTGTCACGGAGCCTATGACGGCAACCACCGAACTGCCGCGTACGAATACGGTCACTGGTTCCAGATGGAAACCGGTTCGAGCTCGTATCCTCGCGTCAATCTCATGGAGAAACTCCTGTCCAAATCGGCGCGGCTGACCGTGCTCGTCTCGGATAGCTGTAATGTCCGCGTCGATATTTCCTCGCCTGCATCAGCTCCCGCCGCGGCATCACTGACCACCATCGATTCCATCGCGCTGCGGGGACTGATGCTCGACAATTCTGGACAAGTAAGCCTCAGCGCAACCTCGGAAGGCGAATTCTCGTTCTATTACCCGGCGCAAGGGGGATTTTTCAGCAACGCGTTCATCGAAACACTGCGCTGGGTCCAGCCAGATATCACTTGGCCGGACTTCTTTTCGACGCTGCAATCCGAAGTAGATTCGGCATTCGATCGCGCTTTTCCAATGGGATATCCCTATGCCTTCATCAACGGTCGGCCCGTTGCAGTGACCAATCCCGCGCAGTTCCAGAAGACGTTCACGCCCAAGGCCATGCGGTCGCTCACTCTGGTGACCAGCAAGGCCGTCAGTGTCGTGACGCCTAGCAAGAATCCACCGGGATTCCCCAATCTTCCGCCGGAAAAGCTCAAGGGGTTGAGCAATTCGCAATTGGCGAATCTGGAAGCACTCAAGAAGAGTGAAAAAGCTAAAGAACTGACAGGGCTTGTGAAGAAATTCAATGA
>JANRLN010000155.1:0-2584 GCA_033762515.1 Planctomycetaceae bacterium | reverse complement strand
CCGGAAATGTAGCTGCCGTCGAGCAGGCCGATCTCTGCGGCTTCGGCCGCCGATAAGCGTCGGACGAAACAGGTGCCGCCGAAGTAGGGGGAGAGGTCGACGATGTCGTCTTCGTGTCGGCGGCCGGCGTAGCTGTCGGCCGATTCGGCGATGGCGACGGCCCCGATCACGTCGCCGGGAATTCGCGCGTAGTGCGGCAAATTCGTGAGTTGATAGGCTTCCGGGTGCTCGGGGAACCGCGCGCGGAGGGTCGACGAATGACCGACGACTTTCCATTGACCAACGGAGAGCCCGTCGAGTGCCGCAAAAATGACCGGCGGCACGATCTGCGGCTGCCAGTCGGCGGGAATCGCCCGCAGGGGGTGGCGGCCGCGGACCAGACCAAAGCCATGCCCATAGTGGCCGATGAGTCCCAGGTAACACGTCAACCAATAGCCGCCGGCTTCGGCGGGGATCGCGATGACGTCTCCCACTTGCGGGCGGGTCTTGCCCCGTTTGCGAACCTTGGCGATGAGCTGCAGAACGTTCGAGGGATCGGTGTCGGAAAACAGATCGGCGCTGCAGGAGCGAATCCCCCAGGTCAGCAACTCGCATAACTCGTCCAGGGTCGGCTTCTCGCCCGCCTCACTTTCGATGGCCGCACACAGGGCCGCGATGTGTTCCGTGGCCAGGACGAAGCAATGATCGTCCAACTGATCAATCAGTGACATGCCAGTTCACCCTGGGGAGCACGCGAGACCATCGCGATACGTTACCGCATCGGTCTGCCGATGGCATTCGCGGCGACGGGAACTTACGGGAGACATCGCGAGCTTGAGCCTATGGTGTCGCCAAGTCCGCGAGTCTTATCCCGTGGCAGCAGCGGTGAGCCTCGCGGACTCGGCGTCACCCTACGAAATGGATTTGCACTGCACATCGTGTTTGGGCGTGCGAAAATTCCGGGTTCGCACACGCTCGTCAGGCGATAGAATGATGGGGTTGAGCCGATTGTTGTCCGCGCCCAGCGTGGAAGGAAATCCAAGTGCCCACTCACCTCGAAGAACTCGTTACCGCGAGCCGCCAGTTGAGCCTCGACGACCGGCTCTCGCTGATGGATCAACTCTGGGAGTCGCTGGCGCCGGAGGCCGATATCGATGCCGGCTCGGAGCATCTCGAACTGAGCAACGAAGATCGACAAATCATTGATGCCCGCCGGGCGGAATTGCGGGCCAATTCGGAAATCGCTCTTGAAGACGCGGAAGTTCGCAGGCGGATCGCCGAACTGCGGAATGAATAATGGCGTGGCGGGTCCGTTATCATCCGGCATTCGTCTCCGACGTGCGGAGCGCTATTCGCTGGTATGAGAAGCAGCAACGCCACCTGGGCCAGCGCTTCGCGGACCGAGTCACCGAAGGGTTGGATACCATTGCTGACAGCCCCGAATCATGTCCAGCGGCAGATCTGAAGGTTCTGTGGTTGCGGCCGTTTCCTTACGGGATCTATTTCGAGATTGTGGGAAGCGAAGTGTTCGTCATAGCCGCTCGGCAATTGCATCGACGTCCCGGCACATTCGTGAAACGCCGACGCAGTTGAGCAGTTTCCGCACAGTGACGCAGGGTGAGCCAAAATAGGGTGACGCCGAGTCTTCGAGGCTCACCGCTGCTGCTGCAGACTCGGATTCGAATACGAATCTCACGGAAAAAACCGAATGACGAATCACAACCTGGACGTCTCCTCCGAGATGCTCGGCGAATGGCGAGCGGCACTACCGCTGTCGTGGTCGGAGATGGTCGAGTTGGGGTGCTATGGGAGTGGAAGCCCGATTGGTCTGCTCGCCAATTGCGATTTGAAGGCGGAACTGTCGACAAGATTTCCGACGGTTCCCACCGTTCCCTGCGATACCTTTGTGCTGGCGATTGGGGAACCGCCGGATCGAGGGGCGACGAAATTCGGCGGATTGCCGTATCGTCCTGCGGGCGCGCCGTGGCCCATGACTGCCGACGGGAAACCGTATCTGTTCGCATTTCAGTTCAGGTTTGTCGAGTCCCGCGACATCCTGCCGCCGCTGCCCGGCGACGTTCTCCTCGTCTTTCTGAAGGAAGAATACATAGTCACCGGCGAGGACGATTTCATCGTCTTTGAATGGCAAAACCTCACTGATGCTCCGCTGATCCGCGCCGAAGAATGTATCGGCGCGGAATGGCCGTACTTCTTTGGATATGGTCTGCGGTGGCGATCGTATGACTTTGTCGATGTAGCGACGATCGGCGCTGAGTACGCGCGCATGACGGAGTTGATCGGCAAGCGGTGGGAAAACGACTACCACCAGTCGCTGGTGGAACGCTGTGCGGCACGATTCCCCGGGTTAAAAATCGGCGGACTGCCGACATGGCGCGATGAGCCGACTGAGGGCGTGTCACCGGGCGACATCTTCCTGTGCGGCTTCGGAGAAATCGGCCCGATGTCGGAGGTTACCTACCCCTTCGCGAATCGGGCGACTCCCTTATCCCTTGGTGAGGCGTTAAACCCGAGATACGGGCTCAATTGGTATGACGGATTTTGGCTCTTCTTCTTCCTGGACGCCACCGGAAACGTTCACTGGGGC
>JANRLN010000154.1:0-19058 GCA_033762515.1 Planctomycetaceae bacterium | reverse complement strand
CGCCGTGTAGATCATCAAGCACGCATGAAAACGGCTGTGATTCCAAACTTCGCGGATCTCGGCGGGTTTGACCATATTGCTTGCCACCCACACGAGGATGCCGCCGATGCAGGCCATGGGCACCTGTTCCAGCCAGGGGGCCAGGAAGATGGCCATCAGGATTTTGAGCACCCCCTTGAAGTATCCGGCGAGCGGTGTGACAGCTCCGGCCTTGATGCTGGTTGCGGTCCGCGCCAGCGCCCCGGTGCAGGGGAAGCCGTTGAAGAGCGGAGTAATGATCTGCACCAGCCCCTGCCCCCAGAATTCTTTATCAGGGTTGAACTTCGTCTTGCGATTGTCCGCCAGACGATCGGCCATTGACGAACAGAGCAGGCTCTCCACCCCCGACACGAAGACGATGGCGCCGGCAAAATAGAGCATGTCAATCAGGACGCCGGTCGAGAATGGCGGGAGTTGCGGCGGGGTGACCACAAAGAAGTTCGTGGGGATCTTGCCGTATTTGTCCGCGACAATCGCAATCCGCTTGTCGGAGAAAACCGTCGCCGCCAACACCGAACACAGACCCAGTGCCAGGAGCGGCGCCGGGATGAAGACGGAGATCTTCAGGAGAATGCGCGTCATGAAGAAGGTCAGCAGCGCCAGACCGAAGGCGTAGAGATTGAACTCGCCGATGTGTTCCCAGAGCAGCGACATTTTCTCGAAGAATTCGCCGCGAATGCTCGCCCGGATCCCCAGGGCTTCCCCGATGTACGAGAGGACGATGGCGACCGCGATGCCGACCGTGAAACCGACGACGATGGAATTGGGGACCAGCTTGGCGTATTTCCCCAGGCCGAACAGCCCCATGGCCATCAGGATGACGCCGGCAATCATGCTGACGAGGACCAGAAAACCGTGGGCTTCGGAGAAGCTGCCGCCCGCCTCCACTCCGTACTTCCCGATCAATCCGGCGATAACGGGGATGAAGGCCGCGGTCGGACCGTAGACCTGATACTTGGATCCGCCCCAGGTGCGGCCCACGATGCAGGCGAGTGCGCCGGCAATGATCCCCTGTTCGGGTCGCAAGCCCATCGCCATCGCGAAGCCCATCGCCATGGGAATGGCGGTCAGCGCTACGATCAACCCGGCGCTCAAGTCGCGATAGGTGGTCGTCAGCCACGTCTCGCGGGTCACATCTTCGAAACGACTGTCCCAGAACGTGTTGAACTGGAGAAATCGTTGCAGCAAACGATTGCCGGACATGACAACCTTTGAAGCCCGGGCCGGTGTTCAGGCCGACCCCGGCGGTTTGGTCCGTCCGATTGGCCCGACGGGATCTGAACGAGACATCAACGGACGATGCGCTTGCGAGTCGACGTTTTCACGGTGACTTTCGCCTTCGCCTCGGCGGTCACTGCGACGGCCCGGCCATTGTTTCCCGGCCCGGACTCGCGCAGCGGCAAGAATTCGTTCGAACCGGAGTCGTAGGCGAAAACTTCACCCGTGGAAATCTTGAACATCCAACCGTGCAGATGGACCCGTCCCTGCGCCAGCCGCGACGCAATCACGGGCAACGTGCGCAAGTGCTCCATCTGAACCAGGACATTCTCCTCGGAAGCCGCGGTGAGCATCGCTTCGCCTTCCAAGTGACCATAGCGTTCGCGAATGATTTCGCGCGTGGCTTCGGCGTGGATCAGCCACTTCTGAATCGTCGGCGAGGCGACGCCGCTCATCAGCGCCTTCATCGCTCCGCAGCCCGTGTGACCACAGACGATCACATCTTCGACCCCAAGTTCGCTCACCGCGAACTCCACCGCGGCCAACTCGCCGTTGTTCGACGTTCCGTGACAAGGCACGATGTTGCCGACGTTTCGAACAATGAACAACTGGCCGGGGACCGAGTTCGTGATCAGGTTCGGGTCGACGCGGGAATCGCAGCAGGTGATGAAGCACGCCTCGGGATTTTGACCTGATCCCAGTCGCGCGAACAGCTCCTGGTGACGAGCGAATCCGACCTTTCGGAAGTAATGCACCCCATCGACGAGCCGTTGCATGTGGTTGTTCCTGTTGCCGGAATTTCTAAACGCTCGATCCCATTCACGCCGGCTCTGTTTCTGAAGATAAAGTAATCTTCCAGATAACAATTCCGCAAGGTCAGCTACGCCATGATTCGCGGATTGGATCGGGCGGCCGCGGAATTCTCGTGGGAATTTGGAAACTCAGGCCGATTCTGCGGCAATGTCTCCGGATTCAAGACGACGAACTCGGGCCGAGAACCCGTCTGACGCGAAATCGCCGCCGACCGATCGCGGTTACAGACTCGCCGGTGGACGGCGTCGATGGAGCACCTGATCGAGCTTATTCGCGAAGGCCTGCCGATCTTTCGCCCCGTAGGGCGCCGGTCCGCCGGTAATGTCGCCCGCTCCGCGCAGTACATCCATCAGATTCCGCGCGGCCAGCCGCTCGCCGATGTTGGCGTTGCTGTACTCCACGCCACGGGGATCAAGGACGGTCACTCGCTTGGCGACCAGGGCGGACGCGAGCGGGATGTCCGCCGTAACCGCCAAGTCTCCCTCGACGGCCTGATCGATGATGTACCGGTCGGCGGCGTCGGGTCCGCCGGGGACCAGGACGGACGAAACGAAGGGGTTGCCCCCCGGTGGCTGCATCGGCTGATTCGCCACCAATACCGTGGAACGCTGGAGCCGCAACGCCGCCTTGAAGACCAATTCCTTGACTTCCCGCGGCGCCGCGTCGGCGTCAATCCAGATCTTCATGCCGCTGCAACGCCCCAGAAAGACGCCGGGCCAGGGGTCCGTCCGTCGAGGAAACACTGATGAAGTACGGATTTCAAGGAGACAGGCGGAGTCTGCCTCCGGACTCGTGGCGAACTACTTCCGGCCGCCCTGACCAGCACTCTCCTTGAACTCAGTTTCATCCGCGGCTCACCCATAACTTTCCCAGCCTCGAAGCGGGCGTCATTCCGCACCCCGTCCGAGGCGTTCATAGTAGCTGCGGACAAGCTCTTTGTAGCGGGCGGGGACGGGGTCGCGGTCGATGGGGACCAGGGCGTCGTCGGACTCCTGCCGGGCGACCTCTTCCGCGAGGCGGCGCTGCAGTTCGACCATTGGTTCATACAGCGACGATTTCACCAGATCCCAGTTGGGGGCGCGGGAATGGCGATTCGATTCGGCGCGCAGGCTGCGCGCCTGATCGCGGAGCTTGGAGACCTCGGCCTGGAGGTCGGGGTCGTTGACCATCGTCTCAACATCGCGGAGCCGTTCCGACCATTCGCGATACCCGTCGCCGGAGATGGGCCCCCCCTGGCCGCCGGGACCGCCGAAGCCCCCTTGATCCATGCCGCCAAGGGGGTTGCCGGGGGAGGGTTGACCGGAGGGGGATTGCGGTCCAGGCGGTGAGTTGCGCAGTCCGCCGGGGCGCCTGCCAGGTTGGCCGCCGCCGGGAGAGGGGGTGTCGTCGCCGGGTTGCCCCTCTTGTCCCTGCCCGCCACCTTGTCCCTGTCCTCGGCCGGGTTGCGTCCCCTGGCCTGTTCCTTCCCCTGGCAGTGGTGACGCTCCAGCTCCTTCACCATTCCGGCCCGAGCCCTGACCTTTGCCTTGTCGCCCTGGTTGGCCCTGCCCAGGCTCTTGCCCCGGTCCGTCCTGACCGTCGCCGGTTCCTTGGGCCGTTCCCTTGCCGGGTTGTGCTCCCTGGCCGGGTTTTGAGTTCGGCTGGTTCGAGTCTCCAGCGCCCGGTTCCTTGCCAGGTTCGTTCCCCTCTCCCGGTGTTCCCGGTTGCCCTTCGGGAGATTTCTCGTCGCCGGGCTGCCCGCCGTTGCCGCCGGGCTGACTGTTCCCGGATGGTTCTTCGCCCGGTGCAGCACCCGGCTGTTTCGAGCTTGCGGACCCGCTTCGGGCTGTCTGCTGCGCAAGTTCCGCCTGCAGTTGCAGGGACAATTCGGCGAGTTCCGCCTTCGCCCGCTTCAGCGACTCGACTTCGCTCCCCAGAACCGACTCGGTGGCGTCATCGATGCCCGTCTGAAGACGGTCCAACCCCTTCCGCACCTGCTCCTCCACCTTTTGCGCCTCGGGAACGAACCCGCGTTGCACCAACTGCGGCAAGGCCTCCAGGGCCGGTTCCAACTGGTCGTCGCGCGTGTGCCGCAAGGTGTCGTACAGTTGTTGAGCGAGCAGCGGCTCCGCCGTCTCGGCCTCCTTCACAACTTCGCGAGCGCGATTGAGCAGCTCCTGCACGGCCGCCTTCTGCTCTTCAAAGTCCCCTTGCAGATCCTGCTTTGTGCGGTCCTGCCGCAACGAAGGCTTCTCGCTCTGCCCGTTCTTCCCTGCGAGTTCCTCGGCCAGTTGACGCTCCCGTTCGGCGACGCCGCGGGCCGATTCCCGCAACTCACGCATGGTTTCCGCAAACCGGGCCGACGTCTGTTGCCGGAACTCCTGCTGCAGGTTCTTGAGTTCCCGCTCCGCGCGCGTCGTGGAACTGAGGGCCTGCGAAAGCTGGCCCTCCTGCAGCGCTTCCGCAGCGTCGACCATCCGCCGCCGAGTGTCCTCGAGCTGCTCGCGGGTCTCGCGGAACTCTTCCTGGCGCTGCGATTGGGCCAGACGATTGCGCAGTTCGTCCGCATCCTGCAGCAGTTGCTGCTGTTCGTCGCGCAGGCGCTTGAGTTGGCGTTCGATTTCGTCCTTCTCGGCCTGCGACTGTGCGAGTCGCAGTGCGGCGTCGAGCTCGCGCAGTTTCTGGTTGAGATCTCCCTGACGGCGGGCGAGTTCCTTCAAGCGATCGAGAGTCCCCAGTTCTTCCTGCTGAGCCGAGGTTCGTTCCTGATTGGCGGCGTTGCGCGATTCGTAGCGGTTCTGCTTCTGGCTGAGTTCCAGTTGTTCCAGTTGCTGCTCGCTGGGACTGGCGCCCCCCCCTCCACCCCCACCGCTTTGCTGCGCCTGCATCACGTTGTGCTCGCGGGCCTTCAGCTTCAGCAGCGCCTGATAGGCCCCCTGTTCGGGAACCACGGCCGCGTTCAGGGTTTCCCGCGACTGCTCATCGATCGACTGCTGCAGCTGCGCGGCGACGGCGGTCATCAGTTCCACGGCCTGGCTCGCGCTGCGCTGCAACGCGGCTCCCTGCAGGTCGACCATCAACTCCAGCAACTTGGTCTTGTTGGCCGCCTGCGATTCGAGAATGACCGCAACCTCGGCAGCGGTCTGGTCGTTCCATTCTTTGGCGGGTTTCCGGATGACGTTCCAGGTCGCTGAGAGAATCTGCTTCTGCACCTTCAGCATGTTGTCGATCTGGTTGCCTGCCGGGGACTGCGCCCCTTGAGCTCCGGCGCCCGGCGGCGCTTCCATCTGCCGGAACGTTTCCTCAAAGGGCCGAACCTCCGCGAAATAGAGGTCTCCGGTGACCGTTCGCGGCTGCCCCTCGGCGTCGCGATCGACCGCATACAGGTGGTACGACACCAAGTCGTCGGGGGCCACCTGCAGGGCCTCCAGCGCTTCGGTGAGTTTCAGCGATTGCGGTTTGTTATTGCGGGCGTCTTTGCCCAGCGGCACGGTCTTGGGTTCGCGACCGGCGACGGAAAGGACCAGCCCGAACTCATCCAGCCCGAAGTCGTCGGTCACGCGGCCCTCGATGGTCAGCTCTTCCAGAGGCGAGACGCGCACGTCCTTGCCGGGAAAAGCCAACTCCAGTTTCGGAGGCTGATTGGGGACGACATCCACGCGGAACTGTTCGGGGTCGCGATTCACGCGGCCGCAGTCGTCGACCAGCGCCAGCTTGAGCCTGGTCGACTTTTCGGGGGTGAACGAATAACGCCATAGCAGCGGGTTCTGGGGATCTGCCGACATCGCCGTTGCCTGATTCTGCGGGTCGACCAGTTCGGCCTTGGCCAGCGGCTTGTTCACCCGGCATTCGATGGTCACTTCCGTCCGCTCGACGACCGTCGTCTCAAAGGCGTTCTCGAATCGCTGCACCGGCTGGCCGGTGTATTCGGGGGTTTGAAGGATGAGGTCGCCGCGGACAAGGGCCGGCAGGTCGAAAACTTTCACGCGGTATTCGCGGGTGGAGTGATCATCAAAGACGACGCGGTAGAGCAGTTCCTCTTTGACGTTCGTCAGCCGCGCCCCGAACAACGGGTCGTCGAGCGCCTTGTCCATGCGGATCGACTCCCATTCGCCGCCGACCGGCTGCAATTGCAGCGTCACCCGGTCTGGCAACTCATCACGGAAGCGCGCAATCACGAGCAGGCTGGCGCCGCGCTCCACATCAATGTCGCCCGGTTCCACGGTGACCGGCAGATCCTCAGAGACGGGCCGTCCGGTCAAGGGGTTGACTGGGGCCTGGAAACGGCTTTCCGGTCCAAAACTGGCCGCGATCAACACCCCCAGCATCAACAGGACATCGCAGACGATGAGCCCCGTCGGCCAGGCGAGTTTCCAGCCGGGCACCAACTGCTGCGGCCAGTCACGATGCATGTGCGCCGCGGCTTCTTCGATGACCTGCTGCTGCAGGACGGTGAAGCGACCCGTGGCGGCGTCGGGGACCTGTTCGATGGCGGTGATCAGGCGGGCATCGACATTCGGAGCAGCCTCTTCGATCCAGCGTGCGAGCATCGTCCGCGTCGGCCGTTGCCGTTTCGCCGCTGCGACGGCAACGAAACCCAACCCCACGGCAGCCGCCGGCAGGCTCAACAGGAACAGCGCCCAACCGCTGCCGGACGGACGCAGCCCCTCCACGATTCCCCAGACCACCAGCGCCAGTGCGCACCACGCCCAACCGAGTCCTTTGAGACCGGTCGCCAGAACCTGGCGTCGAGCGATCGCGTCCAGGCGTTGGTGGAGAAGGAAGGGAGTCATGGGCAGGGTCCCAAGGGGCAGTAGTAGGAGCAGGCGTACGGCAGTCTTCAGGGATCAGTCGTCAGTGAAGGCAGGTTCCAGGGGGCTCCGGGAATCAGGTTGTTCCGATCTCTGAAGCCTGACCCCTGACTCCTGCCGTCTGCAATCTCGTCGCCAACAATGTTTCCAACACCAAGACGCCTCCGACCGCCAACAGGATCCACTTCCACAGTCGCTGGCGTTCTTCGAGTTCCTGGATTTGTTGCTGGCGGAGTTGGTCGACGCTGGGGGGGAGTGCCGGACGCAACGCCTTCGTAGAGAGCTTCACCCCCAGCGCTTCCAGTTGTTCAGGGGGCAGCGGGTCGGTGCGGCTCTCTTCCGGGGCAAGGTTCACCGCCACGGTTTCTCGCGACTGAGGGAGCACAATCTCATAACGACCTGGGGTGTCGGCTCCGGAGAACATCGTCTCCCCCGCCGGCCAGCTCGTTTCGGTTCCCTCCGGAGTGATGACGGTCAATGCGGTCGTCGCATCGGTGGGACGCCGCAGCGGCTGCCCGACGGCTTGAGCCGACGTGGTTGGACCGTCGCCGAGAGCGCTTTCCAAAACTCGCCACATCAGCGGAACGAACTTGCTGGAACGCGACAACTGGCTGTCGCGCGGCTGCCAACCCGATGCGAAGAACCAGACCTGGGCCGGCGGTTGCACCCCCGACCACTGAATCACAGCCGGGTCACGATCATCGAACCGGACCAGAACCTCGCTCCCCGGGGGCAGCTCTCCGGACACGCGGCGTCGCTTCCAGAAGTGAATCCCGGAGAAGTCGGCGAACTGAGCCTCGGCGAAGGGCGCAAACCAGGGAGCCTCGAAATCGATCTCCGACCACAGCGCGTAGTCTTCCCCTTGAGCCTCAGTGAAGGACAGAGTTTTCTGTCCACAGAGTTCCACGAGCGCCTCGGCCGCCGCCGCCGATTTCGGAACCAGCAACACGTCCGACCCTGCCGCCAAGAGCTTGGGGAGCAACTCATGCGCCGTGGGAGTGGCCTCTGCGGCGACAATCAGAGCCGGGGGAACAGAGGAGAGAATCGGTTGAGTTCCGTCGACGACGGTCACGTCGTACCGGGGGTTCGAGGCGAGCGCCCGTTCGAGGTAATAGCGCAGACCCTCGGCATCGCCGGAGGCCTCACTCCCCAGATAGACCACCGTACATTGCCGGGGCTGTCGCACGGGAAGCCATAGACGATTGTCGAAGGGTTCCTCGTCTCCCTGCAGCAATACACTGCGACCGGCAGTGACGGTGGGCGCCGTCGGCAAGGCGACCACGCGGCTTTGGCCGGGCGGAACCACAATCTCCAGGCACGGGGTGTTTTCCCCATCGCCCCAAACGAGGTGGAACTTCTGACGCGTCGACGAGGAGGCATTCGAGATCCGCACCCGCAATTTTTCGTCGGCCCCTTCCGTCGCGGCGGTGACGAGTTGGAGCCCGGCGTTCTCGCGCGTCGTTCCGTTGATCGAGACCCACTCCACCGGCAGATCGTCGGGCCAATCAAACTCGCGGAGCGCGGTGAGGTCGCTTCCCGATTGCAGGTCGCTCACCAGCCAGATCTGCTGCGGGCAGGGCAATGTGCGGCTGGCTTGGGCTTCCTGGATCGCCTGCGCAGTCCGCACCAGTCCATCCCCCAGGCGCGTGCCCCGCCAACTCGGCTTCAGCACACGCAATCGCTCCAGCGCCAGCGCACGACCGGCGGCCGGTTCGAGCTGTTGCGACTCACGGAATGAAAGGTCGCCGGTCCACGCGTCATCGAAATGGAACAGCCCGACCACGCTGGAACGCGGCAGTTTCTCGAGGCGTTGTTCGACGGTCTTGAGGAGCATCGGCCAGAGCTCCCGGCGCTGCAGACTGGCGCTCGCGTCGACCAGGATGGCCACGTACTCCGTCTCATCGGGAGTGACCGGGATGGTCGCCGGAATGCGCAACACGGGTCGGGCGAAGGCGAGCGCCAGCAGACACAACGCCGCAGCCCGCAACAGCAGCAGCAGCCAATGTTCGATCTTGCTGACGCTCGTCATCCGCGGCGGCGACGGGGTGAGGAACATCAACGTCGAAAACGTCCGTTTCCCCCGCGGCGTCCGTCGCCACAGGTGAAACAGAATCGGGGCGGCGACTGCCAGAGCGCCGGCCAGATAGAGCGGGGCGAGCCAGGTCATCCGCGCCTCCCCCGGATTTCTCCCTTGCGATCGCGCGACCGCAACCGGGAGCGCAGGAAGTCCCCGAGCGCGTCGCCGAGTTGGTCGGCTGTCGACAAGCGTCGATAAGTGATGCCCAGCCGGCCGCAAAGGGCGACGATTTCTTCGAGATGCCGCTCCAACCGGGCCTGATACTGTTGCCGGACCGCGCGGGGATCGATGTACAGCCTGCGTCCCGTCTCCAGATCCTCAAAGAGCTCCGGGTCGGCGAAGTCGAAGCTCAGTTCCGCGGGATCGAGCAACTGAAAGACGAGAACTTCCTGACCGCGGGCGGCGAGATAGCCCAGGCTCAGCTCCACCTTGTCGAGAGGTGCGAGCAAGTCGGAAATCAGCACCAGCATCCCGCGTTTGTTGAGGCGTTCGGCGACCTGTTCCAGCGGCGGGGCGAGCTCCGTGGTTTGCCCTGTGCAAGCCGATTCCAGAGCCACGAGAATCCGCCGCCAATGACCGGCCCGGTAGCGCGTGGGTATGTAGTGATCGATCTCCGCCGAAAACCGGGCCAAGCCCACGGCGTCGCGCTGAGTCGTCAGGAAGTAGCCGAACGAGGCGGCAAGAGTGCGCGCGTAGTCGAACTTGGTGTAGCCGTTCGAGCCGAACTCCATCGACTTGCTGGAGTCGAGGAGCAGCAGACACCGCAGGTTGGTTTCGTCCTCGAATCGCTTGATGTAATAGCGGTCGCTGCGGGCGTAGAGCTTCCAGTCGAGATAGCGCGGATCATCCCCCGGCGAATACTGGCGATACTCGGTGAACTCCACTGAGAAACCATGATACGGGCTGCGATTCAGTCCCGACCAGAAGCCTTCCACGACATGTCGAGCGCGCAATTCGAGCGACTGGATCTGCAGCAGCACCTGGGGGTCAACGAACCCCGGTGCGTCGGCTCCAGCGGGTGTCAACGTCAGTCCAGCCGGCTCGCTCACGCGGTGGGTCCTTTCACCGCTTCCAGCAGCCGCTGAATGATCTGTTCCACCGAGACCCCGGCGGCTTCGGCTTTGTAGTTCGTGAGAACGCGGTGCCGCAGAACCGGCGCCGCCAGGCGGCGGATGTCGTCGGCTGTGACGTGCGCGCGTCCCGAAAGCAGGGCGCGCGCTTTCGCGCCGAGAATCAAGAACTGTCCGGCCCGCAGACCAGCCCCCCAGGAAACGTAGTCGTTGATGAAGTCGGGAGTCCCCACCTGCCGCGGTCGCGACGCGGCGGCGAGCCGTACGGCATACTTGACGAGGTCTTCGGCGACCGGGACGCTGCGGACCATTTCGTGGATCGCCAGCACGTCCGCCCCGGAAAGGACCGGTTCGATCGCGGCATCGCGACCGCTCGTGGTGCGCATCACCACGCTGACTTCGTCGCTTTCCGGCAGATAGTCGACGACCACATTGAACATGAAGCGGTCAAGCTGTGCTTCTGGAAGTGGGTAGGTCCCCTCCATTTCGATGGGGTTCTGCGTGGCGAGGACGAAAAAGGGTTCGTCCAGGGCATAGCGCACCCCGGCGGCGGTCACCTGGCGTTCCTGCATGGCTTCGAGGAGTGCCGCCTGCGTCTTCGGAGGGGTGCGATTGATTTCATCCGCCAGCAGCACCTGGGTGAAGATCGGTCCCCGGACAAATGTCAGCTTCCGCCGGCCGGAGTCGTCTTCCTGGAGAATCTCGGTCCCGGTGATGTCGGCGGGCATCAGGTCGGGGGTGAACTGAATCCGCTGGAACTGCAGTTGAAAGAGCTGCGCGATCGATTTCACCAGCAGCGTCTTCGCCAGACCCGGCGCCCCGGTGATCAAGCAATGGCCGCCGGCGAACAGCGAGATCAATAACTGCTCGACGGCATGCTCTTGCCCGACGATGCGTTTGGCGAGTTCGCGTTTGATCTTGTCGCGACTGGTGCGCACCAGATCGACGACGCGCCGTTCGCGATCATCGGCGGAAAGGTCGTTGGAATCCATCTTGGGTGGTCTCTTCTATCGGGAACAATCGCAATGGAATTCGTCGTCGGTTGGAACTAGTGCGTCATCGCGTAGAACATGATGTTGATCCCCAGCGGATAGGCCTTCTTTTCGGAGAATTCTTTGAAATACCAGGGGTCTTCCCCTTCGCGGTCCCAGCCGTCCCCCAGGTCGGTGTTGTGGCAGATGATCGCCATCATCCGGCCTTTGTCGTCGTAGAGTCCTTTGTAGTGCACCTCGGCCGCGTCGTGACGTTCGTAGGTGATCCCCTGGCTGCGCCCGGCCTGTGCCGCGCCGATGCTGGGAATCTGCGGCCGCTCCGTGAGGTCATAGACGCAGTGGAAGACGGGGTGCTCCAATGGCAATTCCTGCGGCTCACGATCGGGAAACACGCGTTTCAATTCTCCGTAGAAGTTGCTCCATTCGTCTTCGCCCCAGAAGTCGTCGACCATCAGGAAGCCGCCGTTGAGCAGGTAACGCCGCAGGGCCGCGACCTCTTCGTCGGTGAAGCTCAGATCGCCCGGTTCAATGATGTAAATGAAAGGGTGCTTGAAGAGTTCGGGATCGGTCAGTTCCAGAATCTTGGCGTTGGGATCGACCTTCAGCGACGTGAGTTGTTGCAGTCGATAGGAGAAATTGAGATCGGCGTCCGGAAAGTCGGTGGCCCAGCGGCTCCAACTGCGAAACGAACTGTAACGGATGCGGACGAACGTAAAGACGTCGTGCTCGAAATTGGGATCGTTCTCCCACTCGGGAACGCCATTGCGGCCGATCGACTGCAGATCGACGTCGCCCCGGAACCGCCCCCGCTGGGCGTGGACCACGCCCAGCGCCAGACAGGCGGCGGCAAGCGTGATCGCGATCACAAGGCGACGAATCATGACGATACGCTCCAGGCGAGCGGGGGGACGTCAGTCCCCTCGGTGATGTCTTCGAGGTTCAATGCAAACTGTGATGGCGAAAACTAGAACGCAGTCACCGGAGGGACTGACGTCCCCCCGCTCGCCGTGTTTTGCGGTGCGAGCGCCGATGCGGGATCGGCGGCGACCATCTCCAACAACAACTCCTGTGCCGCGCGATACCGCGGCGCCACTTCCAGCGCTCGCAACACCTCCCGCCGGGCCTGCGGGTCGCCTTGGCGCTGCAGCAACCGCGCCAAACGGTAATGCGCTTCGGCCCGGTCTTCGGTTCCCAAGGTCAGGCGCGAGCGCCAAGCCAGGATTGCCGCCGGTTCGCTCCCTGTCTGTTCGGCGGCGATCGCAGCGATCCGATGCAGAGCCGGCAGGAGCGGGTTAATCTGTCTCAGTTTATTCACCGACTTCATTACCGCCGTCCAATCCGCCGCGTCCTGCTGCAGCTCAATCAGCCGCAGTAATGGCGCTACGGGAGAGTCCGCCCGCCGGGCGTACTCTTCTAACACCGCCCGCTCGGCGGCGGTTTCGCCCAGTTGCTGGTGAATCACCGCCAGCGTCCGGTAGAAGTTTCCCGCCCCGGCATATTCGGGAGCGGCGTCGATGAGCCTCCGCACAGGTTCCTTGGCTTGTTCCCATTCGCGACGTTCCAGGAGCGACTGCACCCATGCGGTCAAACCAGAGACGCTGTCGGGATGGTCCTGCACCCAACCGGCGAGACGTTCCGGATCGTCATCGCTGATCACGGCCGACAGGTCGTATTCTTCCCAGTCGAGATTGGGACCAAACTGCCGCGCCTGCTCGCGCGCGTAGTCCTGGAATTCCTGGTCCAACTGCAGCACCGGGGCGATTCGCCGCTCCAGCGCCACATTCACCGGCAGCCCCCCCGCGAGATCGGTGAGGACTTCTCGCAGCTTGGCGAGTCCGTGGATCTCCATGAGAAATTCCACGATTAGCGACGATTGGAAATAGGCGAACTGAAGATGCTGACCCGATTCCGGGGACAGGAACGCGCCGCTCATCTCTTCCAGCGGGGTCATCCGCCCGGACAGGATCCACTGCCGATAACGGGGGTTCATGCGCTCACCCCACGACGGATCAGCCTGGCGTTCCTCGTAAACGGAAATCCCTTCGCTCAGCCAGCGTGGCATGCGGTTGTGCGTCAGCTCCAGCGTCACCACGTGACAGAACTCGTGCCATAACACGGCCTGCCAGTTCGCCGGGTGCTCTGCCTGCGACGCCGGACTGTTCGCCGTGATCACTTTTCCGAAGCAAACTCCGAGATAACCGGAAGCTCCCGGCATGCCGAAGGTCTTGACGGCGAAGTCATTCGGTTCGGGGTAGATCTCCACGGTGACGGTGTCTTTCAAATCCAGTCCGTACTTGTCGCACAGAGTGGACCTGGCTTGGGACAGGAGCGCCAGGATGTCGCCGCCGTAGATGTCGGCCTCGTGCGCCGTCATCCGCACGCGAAAGCCGTCCTGCTCCAACTCGCGGTACTGGGCGAGCTTGTCGCGCAGTTCCAGCAGATTGAAGACCTGCACGTCATAGCCGTCCTGTTGCTGGACGGCGTCGGCGAGCGCCCAGGCTTCGGCATCCTGCCCCAGGCGGAGCAGGTCCTGGACCAGCTGCGTCTTCGCCGGGATGTACGCCGGTTCGAACGTCAGGGAGTTTTTCTGCCGCGCCGCCCCTTCGGCGAAGCGATACTTCTGGGACAACTTGCGGCCGATCAGGTGATCCACGTGCGGATTCAGAGCCCACGTCGACAATGCCTTGTCGTGATAGGCCTCCGCTCCGCGTGGATCATTCGTCAGGTGAGCCAGGACCGACAACAGGGCCCACACATCGGCATGATGCGGATGAACGGCCAGCGCCTGCCGCAGGAACTCTTCCGCGTCGGCGTAGCGCTCGGCGTCGAGCGCCTGTTCCGCGCGGTAGATCAACGACGGAACGTGCTGCGGGTTTGCCGCCTGGGCGGATGCAACCGCTGCGGCGGCCAGTTTGGGATCGCTGTATTCCAGGCTGCGGGCTAAGCCGAGTTGCAGGTCGGCGTCGCCGGGGTATTCCTTCACCGCCGCACGGAATGTGGTTGCCGCCAGTCGGAAGTCCTGCTTGGCCAGGGCCATCTCACCGCTGGCGAGCCAGGCGTCGCGGTGCTTGGGACTCTGTTTCAACGCCCGATCATAAAGTTGCTCGAGAATCTGGCGGGCGTCGATCCCATTCGCGAGAGCCGCACGACCGAGTGCAACCAGATTGTCGGAATCGGTGTACCGCCAGGGGGCGCGGCCGGCGTAATCCAGTACTTCCGCTTGCCAGATCCCGGCCTGTTCGGGCTTTCCCGCATGTCGGGCGATATCAACCCCGCGCTGCCGCAGGCGAATGCTCCAACTGTAGCGCTGCAGACCGGCGAGCGTGGTCTCCAGCGCCGCCGCATACCGTCCCAGTGCGGCTTCCGCCTCCGCCTTGATGAGATACCAGTCCTCGCCGAAAACCCTTCGGTCGATGGCTTCGGTGGACTGGACGATGCAGCGCTCGTAGGCGCCGCTCCTGAGCAGCTTCACCAATCCGGCGAGATCGGGGTCGCCGGAAACGGACGGGGCGGTCGTCGTAACGGGTTGTGCGGCAAGCTGGAATCCCGCACCTGAGGCAATCCACACGATGAGCGGGAGCAGCCAGTCACAGTGGCGGCGATCAGCAAACACAGCCCAGCGATTGAGCATCCGCTGCTGCCCCTTGCCTGCGAAGACGACCTGTCGAACGACACACCCGCCCCACCCGGGGGCGAAGCGCCTTCGGGACCATCCCGCGACTATACCCCGCCCGATGGTGCAACAACAGTGCCGATTGATGAGTCAGTCCTGTTCCACTGCGTCCCGGGCCTGAAATATGGTCAAGTTCTGAGTCTCAGTTTCATGTGATCGCCGGTTGTTCCCTCCCGCATCCCGGCGGCATCAGAAGTTGGTACGATTTCCACCTCCACTCATTCCGACTCCACGAGTGATCCGATGACCGTGCAACTTCTCGAAGAAGATCCTCACGATCTGCGCCTCATCAGCGCCGTCCGGCCCCCGCGGTGGGTCAATCCCACCCCGGCGGAGCGCTATCATCTCGTGGTCATCGGCGCGGGCACCGCCGGGCTGGTCACGGCAGCGGGGGCCGCCGGATTGGGGGCCAAGGTGGCGCTCATTGAGCGCGAGCTGATGGGCGGCGACTGCCTGAACGTCGGATGCGTTCCCTCCAAAGGAGTCATCAGCGCCGCGCGGATCGCCGGGACCTTGAAACGGGCCGCCGAGTTTGGCATCCGCGTTCCGGACGGTGTTCAGATCAACTTCGCCGCATTGATGGAACGCATGCGGCGGCTGCGGTCCGACATTGCTCCCAATGATGGAGCCGAACGGTTTCGCGGCCTCGGGGTCGACGTCTTCCTGGGAGCCGCGCGGTTCACGGGCCCGGAGACGGTGGAAGTCGGCGGGCAGACCCTGCGTTTTCGCAAGGCCGTCATCGCGACGGGCGCCCGCGCCCATCGCCCGGAGTACCCCGGTCTAGCCGAAGTCGGCTATCTCACGAACGAATCGGTGTTTGCCCTCACCGAGTTGCCCCGACGTCTGGCTGTTATCGGGGGAGGACCAATCGGCTGCGAATTGGCGCAGGCCTTCGCTCGATTGGGTGCGACGGTGACCGTGATCGAACGTTCGGCGCAGATCCTCGGCAAGGAGGATCGCGATGCCGCCGAGCGGGTGACAGCAGCCCTGGTCCGCGACGGCCTGCAGATTCGAGTCGACACCCAGATCGTCCGGGTCGAGCGCGCGGGGAATGTCAAACGTCTGCATTTGAGCCAGGCGGGGCAGGGGACCACGCTCGATGTGGACGAGATCCTCGTCGGCGCAGGACGGGTTCCGAACGTTGACGGTCTGAATCTGCCCCTGGTGGGCGTCAACTTCGACGCCAGAGAAGGCGTGCACGTCAACGATCGGCTGCAGACATCGAACCCGCGGATCTATGCCGCCGGTGACATCTGCTCGAAGTACAAATTCACTCACGCCGCGGACTTCATGGCGCGCATCGTCATCCAGAACGCACTGTTCCGCGGGAGCTCCCGGGCGAGTTCGCTGGTGATTCCCTGGTGCACCTATACGTCGCCGGAGATCGCCCACGTCGGTCTGACGGAACGCGATGCTGAAGAGCGCAAGATTCCCATTCAGACCTTTCGGCAGGAGTTCTCGCATGTGGACCGGGCGATCCTCGAAGGGGAGACGGACGGCTTCGTCAAAGTGCATGTGAAGGCCGGAACCGACCAGATCCTGGGGGCGACCATCGTCGCCGAACATGCGGGAGAGATGATCGGTGAACTCACACTGGCGATCAAAGCGGGCATTGGACTCAAGACGATCGGCGCCACAATTCACCCCTATCCCACGGTCGCCGAGGCCATTCGCAAGCTGGGAGACCAATACAACCGCACGCGACTGACCCCGTTCGTTGCGGGGCTGTTGCGCCGCTGGCTGCAATGGACGTTGTAACGCCGCCCCAGAAATCGCCGACTTCGCGTGATGAGCGAAAGAAAACACAGCGCGATCAGCCAGATCGGCTTCAAGAAATCCCGATGCAACGCCCCCGTCACCAGTGTTCGACTGGTCCGTTCGGGACCTTGACCAGCGCCGTCGGAATGGATGTCTCCCGTTCACCGTGGCGTTGCCGGATTTCGCGGACAATGTCGTCAAACTCCACCGGCGACGTGAACCGGCGCAAGCGGTCTTCCAGATCCTCCGGGATCCCCAGCCGTGCGCCGTACCACGCGGCGAACTTACGGAAGAGGATGCAGCTCCGCTCGCCGTGCTGGTCGGTCATCAAGCGAAAGTGCCGGGACAAAAAGGCAACCCGCTCGTCCGCCGTCGGCTCCGGTGACGTCCGCCCCGCTTCCGCGTCGGCGAGTTTGCGGAAGATCCAGGGGTCGAGCATCGCCCCGCGTCCGATCGCCACCGCGGCGCAGCCGGTATAGCGGCGCATGTGCAGCGCATCGTCCACGCTGCGGACGTCGCCATTGCCGATGATCGGGAGCGTATTGACGGCGGCTACCGTGGCGGCGATGCCGTCGAGATCGACGGTCCCATGAAAGCCCTGACTGCGGGTGCGACCATGCAGCGTGATCGCCGCCACGCCGAGGTCTTCGAATTGTCTCGCAAGTTGCGGGGCAGTGATCGACTCCCGATCCCAGCCGAGTCGCATTTTCACAGTGACCGGGACCGGCACGGCCTCGACGACGCTTCCCACAAGTCGACAGGCATTGGTCGCATCGCACAATAAGCGGGCCCCGCCCCCCTGGCTGTTGACCTTCGCCATCGGGCAACCCATGTTGAGGTCGACCCCCTCGTAGCCCTGATCCACGAGCCACTGAGCCGCACGCACCAGATGCTCGATGCCGCCTCCAAAGATCTGCACCGAAAGGGGACGATCTTCCGGATGGGTGACGATCAATTCGGCCGAGTGCCGGTTGCGGCCGAGGAGATGCGTGGCGAGGACCAGGTCAGTCGTCGCCAACCCCAGCCCGCCGAGTTCGCGGACGACCCGCCGAAACGCCAGATGCGTATACCCGGCGAGGGGGGCCAGAAAATACCGCGACGGCAATACTCGCGAGCCAATTGCCAGCGGTGGTTCGGTGGAGAGGAGTTCAACCATCGGCAGGGGCTGCACCGGTGGATTGATGCTCGAGCAGGTATTTCCAATTTCCGACCTGGTTGCGAGTTCGACTCAACCGAAAGCCCCGCTGGAAGACTCGGGAAGCTGCAAAGCCCGCATTGTCCCGTTCTGATTCTGAATACTCCGTCTGGCCCGCAACGAGGATGCGGAAGTCAATCTCCTTCTTGCGCGCGTCGACGATCCAGTATTCGGGAATTCCGGCCGCGAAATACTCCTGGGGGTGTTTTCGCTTGTCCTTGGTGATTGATGAAGGACTGACAACTTCGACCACCAGATCAGGCGTGCCCTGCAGCTCGATCGTCTCTGTCGTGTTCTTGGCCCCCGTCTGGTAACCGACCCGGCCGGTTTGAAATGCCGCCCACGAGCAGAAGACAAAATCGGGTTCGCAGCTCAAACGAGTTGGGACATGCACCAGTCGTACACCGTCGCCGAAGTACTGACCCCTATCTTCTGCATCAATCAGCAATCCCAGCGAAACGAGCAAACAAGTTTTCACGCTATTGTGGAATTCGATATTTTCAGCATTCATATCGATCTCGATTTCATCGCCGATCCACGAGATGCGCCCAAAATCGGGGAACTCAGGCGACGCCGTCCAGTCGCGAAAGCTTTCGAAATCACGAACATAAGCTGGAATACGGATCACGCGCGAATGGGGTGCGAGTCCCAACTCGGCGAGCTCATCCTCTTCATCATGCGTCGGCGAGACGGGTTCGATTGCGGTGCTCATCGCGAGTCCTCAAGTGCTACTCGGCGAGCGGGGGGACGTCAGTCCCCCCGGTCATTTACGGATTTCGCAAGCATGCGATCACTCAATCGCCGACACGCCTTAACAGTCACCGGGGGGATTAACATCCCCCCGCTCGCCTAGGCGGCGCTCGGCAACCCGTCTTTGCCCAGGCGGGCGCAGAAGTCGCCGAACGACTCGCCGGATGTGCGCTGGGCCTTGTACTGTTCCAGCGCCGGCGCCAACACCGTGACCAGATCATCCTGCGGCACGAGGTCGCGATAGATGAATCCCAGACGGGTTCCCTCGACGTTGCCCCCCAAGTAAATGGTGTACTTGCCCAGTGTTTTGCCGACGAGGCCGATGTCGGGAGTGTAAGGCCGCGCGCAGCCATTGGGGCAGCCGGTCATGTGAACCGAGACTTTTTCGCTCAATAGGCCCAGCTTCGAGAGTTCCACTTCGAGCGCATCGATAAGTCCCGGCAGGGCCCGTTCCGATTCGGTGATCGACAGCCCGCACGTCGGAAACGCCGGGCAAGCGATTGAGTAGCGGCGGACGAGGGACAATTCGTGATCCTGCTTGATGCCATACTCCGCCAGATGCCGGTTGATGGCGGCGCGATCCTGCGGATCGATATCGCAGAGGATGACCGACTGCAGCGCCGTCAGCCGGGTGTCGAAACGATACTTCTGCAGCAGCGTCCGCAGTCCGGTCTTGAGACGCA
>JANRLN010000153.1:0-59621 GCA_033762515.1 Planctomycetaceae bacterium | reverse complement strand
CCCGTGCTCGTGTCGGTGACCTCATGCTCATGTATCGATGCCGGCCAGTCTCAGCCATCACCGACGTGTATCGGCTGGAAGGCAATCAGCAACGAAAGCCGGCGGAATGGCGGGCCGGTGAATGTTACGACGCACCAGTAAGACGTTTGATGCGATTGAAGTCCCCCATTACGCTGCTCAGATTAAAGGAACATCGCTTGCTGAGAACGTCCGGTTTCGTTCGCGGCAATATGCAAGGGGTGCGACAAATCTCTGACTATTGGCCAACGCTGTTCCAATTGATCGCTGTCGACGATTCTGTCGCCGCCAAGAGGTTGGCGAAATACTCCCCAGAGCGAATGAGTCGCATGTAGCAAGGGATTCGACTTCCGGCGTTACGTCCATGGATCAGTCTCAGGGCTGGATGTCATGTCCCAAGAAATTAACTGGGTTGATCCGAGGACCTTAAGACTTCCCCAGACGCGATTACAGGGAGCGGACCCAGCCAAGTATTTGAGACAGTTGTCTGGATTTGGAGCGTCGCTAGTCGGAATGCCACCGCTGGAGGTCTTGCGAACGACTGATGGAGAACTTGTGATTTGGAATGGAGTCACGCGGGCAGTCCGAGCCGCAAAATTAAGGCCGGGTGAGCTGATAGCCGTTGAGATTATCGGCCAACTTCGGGCGAAGGGAAAACGGTTACCCAGAGTCGAGGAGCGGTTGAGATGAGCATTGTTCAACAACAGATTCTGGATCGTGTCCGGCAAATTCTCACCTTGTCGCCCGATATGCGATTCGGACAGCTCGTATCGAACCTGTCGTTCATGGCCCGACCTGAAGATCTGGAGCCGACACCGAATGTCGAGGACGAAGAGTTTCTCGTCGCGTGTGATGAACACTTGGGAAATTTGCAACGCATGACGCCCTCCAGTGAATCTCTGCACGTGGAATCCGCGATATCAAGAACGGCATAGCCGGTACTTCTAGAGTCAGCCGATAGAAGGCAAAGACCAGATTACTTACAGTTAGTCAGAGGACCACCCATGCAACTCACCCCCGAACAACAGCGTCTGGGCAAAGACAACTTCCACGAAGCCGTCAGCTTCACGCGGCGAGCGCTCCTCACCGGGGCAGCGGCGGCAGTGCCGGGGCTGGGGGCCGCCTACTTCGGCTATCAGCAGCTGCAAGGATCGCCGGTGAAAGTCGGGTTCATTGGCACCGGCGATGAAGGGAGCGTGCTGCTGACGCAGCATCCCCCCGAATATATGGACATCGTCGCCATCGCCGACCTGCGCGACACCAACCGTCTGCGGGCGCTGCACGGGGACGGCAACGACAACCGGGTGGGGCTGATCAAGAAACTCGGCCGCGAGAAGGCGATGAGCATCAAGCTGTATCGCGACCATCGCGAACTGCTGAAGGCTCACCCCGAAATCGAGGCTGTGGTCATCGCCGTGCCGTTGAACCAGCATGCGGCCGTGGCGATCGACTGCTTGAAGGCGGGCAAGCACGTCCTCACCGAGAAGTTGATGGCCCACTCGGTGATGCAGTGCAAGGAAATGATCCGTGTCGCCCGTGCGGAGAAGAAACTCCTCGCGGTCGGGCATCAACGGCATTACAACGTGCTGTACGACAACGCGAATGAGCTGGTCAAGAATGGTCTCCTTGGCGAGATCAAGTTCATCCGCGCCCAGTGGCATCGCAACAACAGTTTTCCCGGCAGCGACAGTTGGCGGCCGGGCGGCTACTCGGCCGAGTCGTTCCGTAAGAAGTTCGCAGTCGACATCGAAGGCCTCACGGCGCGCGCCAAGGAAGCCAAGCTGGGCCTCGATGAATACCTCGCCAAGGAGTTCGGCTATCCCTCGATGGATAGGCTGGTCAACTGGCGCTTGTATCGCGAAACCGGCGGCGGGCTGATGGCGGAACTGGGTAGCCACCAGCTCGACGCCTGCAGCATCTTTCTGGGGAAGGTCAAGCCGATCGCCTGCTATGGTTACGGCGCCAAGAATTTCTACGGCGTTAAGGGGATTGGCTCGCCCGATCAACAGTCGGACGATCGCGAAGTCGAAGACCATGTCTACATGACGTTCGAATTCCCCGGCCGGCATTATGCCGAGGATCAGAACGACATCACGATCGTGACCTACTCCTCGATCAGCACCAACCGGATGGAGCCCTACGGCGAAACCGTGTTCGGCAGCCGGGCCACGCTGATCATGAAGGAAGAACTCGAGGCGATGTTTTACAAGGAGTCGAGCAAGACCACAGGCGCCGGCGGAGCGGACCAGCGATTGTATGTGCTGAACGGCAACGACGGTCAGCCGGCGCTGCAGGCCAGCGACAGCACCGGCCCGTCGAAGGCCGCCGCCGTTGCTGACATCGGCAAGGTGAGCCGCGGTTACACGGAAGAGATGGAACACTTCGCCTACTGCATCCGCACAAATAACTTCGGCGGCATCGCGGAAGGGGGCCTGCGCTGCCCCGGCGAGCAGGGGATGAAAGACGCCATCATGGCGCTGACGTCAAACCTGGCGATGAAGCACAAGAAGCGGATCGTCTTCAAGGACGAATGGTTCGACCCGACCAGCGACGCCGCACCGGAAACCGATCCGGAAGTGATCGGGTAACGGCACGTCAGCGAACGTTCAGAAGCCCAGGGATCGCAATCCCTGGGCTTCGGCGCTTCACGGGAGATCATTTCCATGGCCCGCTGGCCCGACAACTCCCGCGCGAACCTGATCGGCTTCGCGCTCGTGTTTCTGCTGACCCCCGCCCTCTGCTGGCTGGCCTGGTGGTGGCTGCGTGGTTGAACAACTTGGTTCGCGCAGTCGTTAGGCGTTTTCATGCTCACGAAGGCCTATGGAGAATCAGACTTCCTTCGTTTAGGCAGGGGCTTCCCGCTTGGTCCGTCTTGTTCGACTGCAACGACGATGATGGGATAGTTCATCGCCTCGGGAAAATCCTTCTCAATATACCGAACGGCATCGCTGAAGCAGGGAGTCCGATCCGGCAGCAACTTCTGCATTCGATCATCGGGAACGACGATGACTCCAACATCGATTTCAGCGAGTTGCAGGCTGTTTCTGAGGTGCACCACATCGCGCACGAGTAAATCGCTCCGTGCCGACACATGGACTTCAACGCCAATCTTGGCGATCAATGTCGAGTTGTATCGCATCTGCTTGGACCAATCGATGCCGCCAGACTTCTTCTCGGTCCAATTGCCGGCAGATTTGAACGCTTCATCGATTGCTACACGAATGGCGGCTGCCCCATTTGCCTGAATCTGGTCAAGCAAGTGCACTTCGGTATTCAATAAGAGCTGCAGCAACTCGAAAAACAGGTCAGCCAATCCCAGCCGACACACCTTCTCGCGCGCCGCGCCGTAGTGGCGAATCCGTGTGAGTTTCATACCGTTCCAACAATTCTGAAAGGTCAAAGTCTGGATCTTGCCCGACCGAGAACGGGAAACTGTCGGTGAGGCGCGATCGAATGTGGGCGCAATCGTACAGTTCGGTGCCGATCCAGCGTCGCTCGTGCAATTCTGCGGCTTGGAACGTCGAGCCTCCGCCCCCGAAAGGATCGAACACTACGTCTCCTGGTTGCGTCGACATGAGGATGGCGCGTTCTGGGATTATCAGCTTGAGTTCGTTTACACCCTGACGAACCTTGAATTTGCGGTGCCGATTTGGTGACGTATCTTCCCAGAAGTCCGTCAAATTAAGCCCCGCAGGATTGAGCTTATTGCGGTGTCCACCGTAGTCCTTGATCTCTTTGCCGCAATGGCGACAGGTCGCAACGGGAAGTCGCAATCGGTTGAATGTCTTGGGTTCGCCGCGAGTATAGTACAAAAGCGCATAGTGGGCGGGATACAGCTTTCGCCCACGTGGATACGTTCCTTTCATGGAGAGCGCAATCCAGTGGCGAAATGCAAGTCGCTCGTTCAAATACGATCCAAATTGAATCGCGAGCTCTGGTGTTGCGTAGATAAAGAACGAGCCGCCTGGCTTTAGAATTCTGGCTCCTTCAAGGATCCAATGGCGACACCATTGTTGGTATTTGTCATCGTGGAGCGAGTCAAGGAACCCATTCCGGTAGTCTTTGCCGAGGTTGAAGGGTGGGTCTGCGAAGATGCAGTCGACGGAGTCTGAGCGCAGCGATGCCATGAAGTCGATGCAATCGATATCAAACAGCGCACCTAGAGAGGTGGTGATGTATGGTTTCATGTAAAATAGTCCGACTGACTCGTTGGCATTCGTGAAGCAGTCTCGCGGGATCGGTCAATAAGCGTAGCTGAGGATGTGAAGTCTCGGCTGTTTTCGCAACCCAGAGGTTCGTCAAGTTCGCGCCTATCTTGTTGGTTCGAGCGGCACCGCCCCGTCCAGGTACCGCCAGTTCTTCAGGAACGAGATCAGATCCGCCATCTGTTCGGGCGGGATGGTCTTCTCAAACCCGACCGGCATCAGCGACAGGCCGCTGTTGCGGAGTTCTTCGATGTCGCTGCGGAGGATCGTCTCGGTCTTCCCTTCTGCTTGTCGCAGGGTGATGGCGGCTGACGTCTCGGAGATGATGAGGCCGGTGTAGGCTTTGCCGCTGGTGGTGACGACCACGTAGCCGAACGAGTTGTTGTCGACGGCGCGGTTGGGATCGAGGATGGCGGTGAGCAGGGCGTCGGGGGTCTTGGTGCGGGTGTCGCCGATGTCGGGGCCGACGTTGACGCCCCGGTCGCCGATCCGGTGGCAGGTGGTGCATTGCTTCTCGAAGACCAGTCGGCCGCGGTTTGGATCGGCGGCCAGCGACAGCGCCGGCGCGTAGCCCGCGAGTACCGTGCTGCGTTCCGCTGTGGCGGCTTCCAAGACTTGGCGGGCGCGGTTGCGCAGCGGCGGGAGCCGATGATTCGTCAATCGCTGGGCCCGAACGGGGTCAAGTTCAGTCGGTTTCAGTTCGGCGCGTTCCAGGGCCGCAACTAAGGTTTCCGTGCGAGCGTCGCTGGCGAGGAGCACATCGAGAATTCCCCGACGAACGCTGGGCGCAGCGGAAGCGAAGCGATCGAGCAGCGGCCGTGCAAGTTCCGGCTGCGGGAATGTGGCGAGGGCATCGAAAGCGGCTTGCTGCAGCGCCAGCTCGGGGTCATCAAGAGCCACTTTCAAGAGATTCACTGTTGCCAACTCGGCTGGGGCTTGCCGCGACGTCTGAATCGCCGTCTGACGCAGTTCGATTGGAAGGTTGCTGTCCGCACTGGCACTGCAGGCTGCCGCCAGCCAAATCTCGACCTGCGGCCGATGGTTCAGGGGCAAGTGAGTGGCTGCCACAAGCGTCAAACCGCGGCGGCGCAATCCCTGGCCCAATCCATCGAGGATTTTCCAGCGGAGTTCATCCACTTCGGCAGAAATTCCCAGCTCGGGCAGGGCGGCGAGCGCAGTCCAAACCCCTTCTCGCTGATCGTCGAACGGTTCGGCGGCGACCAAACCACTCAGTTCCTGACACAGTGCTGTCGTTCCCGCGCGTGGCGGATGCGTCGGATTCACCGATTGCAGCAGTTTGATCAGCAACGTCGCGCTCTGCTGGCGGGCAGCGATCAGGATCGCCGCATTCGTCCACGAGTCACTGGCGTCTTGAAGATCGACGGTCGCCAGCGCAGCAACGAGCGCCTCATCCGCGGGGCCGAGTGTCAGGGACTGCAGGGCCTGGAATCGGACGCGGGAACTGGCATCAGAAGTCGCTTTCAGCACCGCCGCGCGAACTGCCGTGTCAGTGAGATGCGGTTCGGCAAGGATGAGGGCGGTCTCGCGAACTTCCGGGGCTGGATCGCTCAGTGCCTCGAGGATCTGATCCACATCGAGCCGCTTCCACCGCTGCAGCAGCCGCAGGGCGAGACTACGTGTGACGGGACGTTCGGCAGACTTCAAGAGTCGCGCCACGTCCCCTGACGCTGTGGTGGCTCCCCGTTCAATCAACAGCCGGAAGGCGGTATCGCGTTGGAAACTATTGGCGTTCGACAACTGAGTGACCAGATCCGCCTCGGCGGACGGCAGGACTTTCGCGGGCGGATGAGGAGGTGACTTGGCCGAGATGCGGTAAATGCGTCCGCGGTCGTTGCCGAGCATCAAGTCAGCACGGGTTTTGAGCTCTTCCGGCATCCAGTCGGGGTGCTCGATGACGGCTCGGTACATGTCCACCACATACAGCGATCCATCCGGGCCGTGGGCCATGTCGACAGGGCGGAACCAGGTGTCCGGCGAGGCGAGAAATTCCCGGTGCTCGTAAGGAGACTTGCCTTGGAACGTGGCCCCGGCTGCCGAGAGGACTTCGCGATGGACGAGGTTGCCGGTCGGATCGCAGGTGAAGGCATTGCCGGAGTAATCGGCGGGGAGCCCATTTCCGCGGTAGATGGTGACGCCGCAGGCGGCGGTGAATTGATTGGCGTGGAGCGTCGATGTCGTCCAGGCTTTGCTGATGGGGTAGAGCTGAGAGAACTCCGCCGGCGTACAGACGTCGTGCATTACCTGGCGCACGCCATAGGTGGGATTCTGCTTCAGATAGCGGTCGTCGAAGACCACATGCTGGCAGGGGTTCCGATTGCTGCAGACGAATTGTCGGCCGAAGTCGTCAAATGTCAGTCCGAATTGTCCATGCCCGTTGACCGTGGAAAAATCTCCCGTCTCGGGATCGAAACGGAAATCAAATCCGGTGATCACCAGCGGTTGGTCGGACTTCTTCCATTCCGGACGTTCAGCGACGATCTTGCCGCCGCGAAGACCATTGGCGATGTGGACATAGCCGTCAGGGCCGAACGTGGGGTGATTGGCCCGGAGTTGAGAGTTCTCTTCGACGAAGCCGCTGAACCAGGTCTCGCGGAATTCCGCGACGCCATCTCCATCCCGATCGGCGAAGAACTGAATTTTCCCCGCCAGAGTGGCAATGACCCCATCGCGGTAGGGGAGAACTCCGGTGACAAAGAGGAGCTGATCGGCGAAGACCTGGGCCGTTTCAAAGCGCCCGTCGCCATCGTGATCGAAGAGACGGGAAATGCGCGACTTGGGTGGTGAGCCGTCGCGGGGGCCGTAGGGATAGTCGCGCATCTCGACAACCCACAGGCTGCCGTCGCTGCCGAAACTCATCGATACGGGGTCGACCACCTCGGGTTCGGCGGCGACAATGCCAATTCTGAGGTCGGGATCGAGGGCGAACGCGTTCAGGGATGCCTCGGGGGAGAGTGGGCTCGCTGCGGTGCGAGGCGCGTCGGTTTCAGCGGAGAACCCCGTGCCGGTGCTAAGGAAGCACCCCAGCGTCGCCAGCAGTCGGAGTGTAGGATGCAGATTTCGACAGACGTTTCGCACGGCTGCTCTCCCTCGGCGAATGGTCACTGACTATAACGGACGCAGCCCCATGGGCTCGGACCGGTGAGCAGCCGGGTTGCCGAGACCTGCAGACATCCAAGGTGCTTGATGATACCTCGAATGGCCCTGTTCGTCGCCCGTATGGCACTGACTGCTTGGGTGGGAGCTGCCGTGCTGTTTGTGATTGTGGGAGTTCGGGAGGTGACTTCGCCCGATTTTTCCGGGGAAGTTAAAGATCGCCTCGTCGCGTTACGCTTCCCGATCTTTTACGCGGCAGGGTTTGTGCTCGTCGGCGCGGCGTGGATTTCCACAGCCCTGAGCAACGTTCCCACTCAGTTGAGCCGACCGAACCAGCGGCTGGTGTTGGCGCTGGTCACCGTGGTCTTGGCGGGGATGATCGCCGATTATCTGTGGATCTATCAGCCGCTGCGGGAACTGGTCACTCCACCAGGTCAGCCCAGAACGCAGCGATTCGTCGAATTGCACCGCTGGTCGGCGCGCGTGAACACGATTCAACTGGTTCTGTGCCTGATCGCGGCGACGCGATTGAACTGGACCGCTCGCCCTGGGAAAGGGGCTCCGTCGGAATCGGAGTGCTAGAGCGTTCCGAAATTCGCGGTTGGCCAATTGGCGAGGTTCGCTACAATTTGCCGATCGCTGCTGTCAACCGAACAGGCCCCTGGTCCGTGCCAGGCGGCCCGCTTGCGTTTGCGCGCCTGGGATGCGGACATGGACGACCAGCCAATTCTCCCGCCGCCGAATCTCGCCGGATTGGTGGACCGCATCACCGCGCAATACGGATTCGCGGACCTCATCGCCGCCTTACCGACGCATCGCTCGGCGATGATTGACGGCGCCTGGAACTCCGCGGCGGCACTCGCAGTCGCCGCGCTCTTGCGTCACGTTCCAACGACGGTGCTCGTGGTTCTGCCCCGCGAGAAAGAGTTGGACGCGTTTGCTCTCGATGTCGCCTCCTTCTCGGGGGTGACTCCGCTTATTTTTCCGGCGTGGGAACTGCTGCCCCAGGAATTGCGGATGTCGGACCCGGTCTTGGGGAGCCGCCTTCGCGTCGTCAAGGCGATCGAAAGCCTCCCAGCACCGAGGGTGGTCATCACGATCGCTCAAGCACTGCTGCAACCGGTTCCGGCCCGATCGCTCCGCGACGCCGCTACACGCACCTGGCGTGTTGGTGAAGAACTTGACCTCGAAGATCTTTCCCGATGGTTGATCGACCGCGGATTCGAACGCGTTCCTGCGCTGGAGATGCCGGGAGAATTTGCGATCCACGGCGGCATCGTCGACCTCTTTTCTCCGGACGCCGCCGACCCGGTGCGGATTGAGCTTTTCGGCGACGAGGTCGAATCGATCCGCACGTTCGACGTCGAAACGCAGATGAAAGTGGCAGATCTCCGTGAGGTGACGTTGACGCTGCTGACGGGCGGTCGAGTGGACGAGGGCGAAGAGCTGAGCGCCGAGGGACAAGCGGCAGAGGGAGCGGCGTCTTCTGTTCCAGCGGCGTACGCTCGTCGCTCGGCGTTGGGCGCGGACAGCGAGCACATCGTCACGCTGTTACCCGAGAACTCCTGGATCGTGCTGCAGGAGCTGGAAGATCTGCAATCCGAAGCGCGACTTTATTTGCAGAGGCTGGATGATCGGCGCGGGTTATTCGGCGTGGAGGCCACCTGGGAACTCTGCACGCGACGACCGACGATTTACCTCGCGGGAATCGGTGCAACGGGCTATCAGACAGCATGCCATCTGCGGGTCACATCGATCGATCGCTTCACGCGAGCCAAGCAGGAAGCGCTCAAGGAACTCTCGGAGACCCTGCATCCTGAGGAGTCGGTGCTGATCGCGTGTCACAACGAAGGGAGCCGTGAACGGTTGCAGGAACTGTTGGCAGAGCATGCGGGCGCTCTGCAGCAGCGGATGCAGATTTGCGTCGGGCACGTCTCGAAGGGCTTCCGTCTGGTTTCGGACAACCTGGTTGTTCTCAGTGACAACGAACTCTTTGGTCGCACGGAGGTGGTGCGGACGCCGCGCAAGAAGTCGCGGATCGAGTCGCGCGCGATTGACAGCTTTCTTGATCTTGCGGAAGGGGACCTGATTGTCCATCTCAGCCACGGGATTGGACGCTATCGCGGGATGAAGCTGCTGGACAAGGAAGGCCAGCAGGAAGAGCACATGGATCTCGAATTCAAGGAAGGGGTCCATCTCTTCGTACCGGTGTCGCTGATCCACCTGGTGCAGAAGTACGTCGGCGGCGGGAAATCGGCTCCCGAACTGTCGAAAGTGGGGGGCACGGGTTGGGCGAAGAAAAAACAGAAGGTCGCTGAAGCGGTCTCCGACATGGCGGCCGACATGCTCAAGCTGCAGGCCGAACGCGACGCCAAGCCGGGATTGGCCTGTCCTCCCGACAGCCATTGGATGCAGGAGTTCGAAGCCGCGTTTCCGTACACCGAAACCGACGACCAACTCCGCGCGATCCAGGAGGCGAAGGAAGATCAAGAGCGTCCCCGGCCGATGGATCGCCTGATCTGCGGCGACGTCGGCTATGGCAAGACGGAAGTTGCCATGCGGGCCGCGTTCAAAGCCGTCGACGCCGGACGGCAGGTGGCGATTCTGGTGCCGACAACCGTCCTTGCCGAGCAGCACTTTCGCAGCTTCAGCGAACGAATGGCGGAGTTTCCCGTCTCACTGGCTTCCCTTTCCCGCTTCAAGACCGCCAGGGAACAGAAGGAAACGCTGCAGGCGCTGGCGGACGGAACGGTGGACATCGTGATCGGCACCCACCGGCTCGTGTCGCCCGACGTGCGTTTCAAGGACCTGGGGCTGCTCGTGATCGATGAGGAGCAGCGCTTCGGCGTCGAGACGAAGGAGATGCTGAAGCATCTGCGCCTCGAAGTCGACGTGCTCACCCTCAGTGCGACCCCCATCCCGCGAACGCTGCACCTCTCGCTGCTCGGGGTGCGCGACATTTCCAACTTAGAGACGCCGCCGCGGGATCGCGTCGCGATCGAGACTCGTGTCAGCCGCTTTGACGCCGAACTGGTTCGGCACGCGATCGTCCGCGAGCTGAACCGCGGAGGGCAGGTCTACTTCGTCCACAACCGCGTCTACAACATCGAGTCGATCGCTGACAAGCTGAATGCCATCGTCCCCGAGGCCAAGGTGGGAATCGTCCACGGGCAAATGAATCAGCATGAGTTGGAAGTCCAGATGCTGGGCTTCGTCCGCGGCGAGACCGACATTCTCGTGGCGACGACCATCATCGAAAGCGGCCTCGATATCCCCAACGCGAACACCATATTTATTCATCAGGCGGATCAATACGGCCTGTCTGACCTGCACCAGTTGCGGGGTCGCGTGGGGCGATACAAACACCGCGCCTATTGCTATCTGCTGCTGGACGAGGGGAAAACCCTCACAAGTACGGCCGCGCGACGGCTCAAGGCCATCGAGGAATACAGCGAACTTGGCGCAGGTTTCAAAATCGCCATGCGCGACTTGGAGATCCGTGGTGCGGGCAACATTCTCGGAACCGAGCAGAGCGGACATATCGCAGCGGTCGGATACGAGCTCTATTGCCATCTCCTGGAGAATGCCGTTCGAGCGATGAAACGGGAGCCCCTCAAGCAGCACCGTCACGTCGCGGTCGATCTGCCCCTGTCTGCCTATCTCCCCGAGGATTACGTTCCGCAAGGCCGGCAGAAGATCGAGATGTATCGGAAGATTTCGCTGGTTCAGAACGCAGAACAGCTCGAATTATTGCGGGCGGAGTTTCGAGATCGCTTTGGTCCACTCCCCCTGCCGGTCGAGACGCTCCTGGAAATTCGCGAGTTGCAGCATCTCGCCCTGGCGTGGCAGATCGACGAGATTCGGCTCGAAGACGGTTACGCCGTCTTTGGTTACCGCATTCCGCGAAAGATTCACAAGCTGGCCAAGCAGTCGCCCGTGACGCTTCGAGTAGTGGACGACCGTCACGCCTATCTGGTCCTGCCGCCCCGTCTGAAGCGAGAAACGGAGCTGATGCCGCTGCTGAAGTCTGTCTTGCAGGTGTCCACCGAGGAACGATACAACCCGCCACTTGTCTCGGGGGGAGTCAAGACCGGTTAAAGCGTGTCGCAAGGGTGAGCTCCGCCCACTCTTGCGCACGAGGAATCGGTGGGCTCAGCCCACCACCAGCCCCCTTCAGCAGAAGCGGCCGCGCTATGCGACGACGTTGGATGTGGACTTGGATGTCGATCGCCCTGTGGGCCGCCTGCGGCATCTCCGTCGGCTGCAACTCGGTCGGCAAGCACGACAACCCGGTTCTGAAACCGCCCCCAACCCGCATCTCGCTCGATGATTCCGAGACGGAGCAGCGGCTGGCTCAGAAGGAGGCGGAAGGCGCCTCCATTCAGCAGGCCGGTGCGACCACCGCCGCGGACGATTCCGAAGTCTTCAACGCCCGCGTCGTGGCGCGGGTGAACGGCGCCCCGGTCTTCGCTGCCGAAGTGCTGGATCGGTACGGAGAATACCTTGGAAAGGCGCGCGAGAAACTGACGCCGGACGAGTATAACCAGCTTCGCGAAGCGATCATCCGCCGCGACCTGCGGAGCCACATCGAGCGACGACTGCTGGTCGAACGGATGAAGTCGACGTTGAAGCCCGATCAGGTGAAGCTCTTGGAAGGGCACATCGACCGCGCCTTTGAATCCCGCGTCAACGAGTTGAAGAAACAATTGAACGTGACCACTCGAACGGAACTGGAACTGGCCCTCAACGAGCGCGGCAGCAGCCTGGCGAACGTCAAGGATGCCTTCGCGACCGAGCGGATCGCCATGGAGTTCCTGTTCAGCAATGTTGAACGTCCCGATCCGCCCACCCGGCAGCAGATGGTCGACTACTATCAGCAGCACCTCGACGACTACAAGATTCCGGCCCGCGTCAAATGGCAGGAAGTGCAGGTGTCCGTCAGCCGCATGAAGACCAAGTCGCGCGCGGAAGAAAAGATTCGTGAAGCTCAACAGGCATTGGCGGCCGGAACTCCGTTTGGAGACGTCGCCAGGCAGTTCTCGGATGGTCCCACAGCAAGCTCCGGCGGCGACTGGGACTGGACCAGAATCGGCAGCCTCGCTGATCAGGAGCTGGAAAAATTCGTCTTCCAGCAGGCGCCTGGACGGATCAGCGAAATCTACTTCGGTCGCGGCGCGTTCCACATCGTGCGGGTCATCGAACGCCAGCAGGAAGGCCGTACGGAGTTCGCCGAAGTTCAGGCCGAGATCGAAAAGAAGCTGCAGGAGTCGCAGGAGAAGGACTTGCCGAAGCAGTTTGTAGATAAACTCGTCCGGGAAGCGGTCATTGAAACTGAGTACGACTACCTGGATCCCTCGGCGCCTTAGCGAGCACGAGTCCTTTCGGCCGGGGGATGACTGCCGGAGCCGATCCTGTCAACCTCCCCCAATTGCGGAGATGATGTGAATTTCCGTGTGGGCTTCCACCGGTTCCCGCAGACCGAGAGTCGCGATCCGACCGTCGATGGAGAGCATCAACCCGGCCCGTAACCGAGTACCGTCGCAAAGACGGCATCGCAGTCCGGGATGCAACTGGTCTGCGGCATCGAGCGCGTCACCGACGGTGGCTGCCGGGACCTCGAGGGACGTCACGCCCTGGGTGACGTCGCGTAAGCTCGCGGGGATGAAAAGGCATGCCATCCAGTGGTCCTTCCCTCGCTGGGAGAGTGCTGCTGCTCGACGGCTGGATTCTACCCAATCCGAAGTCATTGCGGTGTCAACTTATGTTCTTTCGCTGATATGATGGGGCTCCGCGTCTGCGGATTTGTTTCGAGAACTCTCTGTGTCTTGTGCCCGTGATGTCGCGTTTGCCTGGTGCATCTGTTTTCTCACCGCCTCCATGGTTGGTTCCGTTGCGCCGTCGTCATTGGCTGCGGGCAGCGACCGGACTGTGGTTGGGATCGTCGCTGCCGTCCACGGCGGCGGAGCATAATCCCCCCGCTTTGGGGTCCGGCCGTGCCAAGTCGGTGCTGTTCATCGTGGCCAATGGTGGGCAGAGCCAGATTGATACCTGGGATCCCAAGCCAAACGCCCCAGTGGAAATCCGGGGCGAATTTGCACCGATTCCGACAGCGGTTCCCGGTATCCAGATTTGCGAGCATCTGCCGCGCCTGGCTCAATTGGCAGATCGCTATTCGATCGTGCGCAGCATGTCGCACGAAGATCTCGACCATGGGTCGGCGCTGTACCTCACGCTCACCGGGCGCTACCACGCGCGACGTTCTTCGAACCCTCCGGCGTTGCCGACGGATTGGCCGACGCATGGCAGCGTCCTAAAGCGGATTCGCGGAGTCCGTGATTCTCTCGACGCCGCGGTGCACATCAACGGCCCCGCGCAGATTCCGATCAATATCGGATCTGGACAGAACGCCGGTTTTCTCGGGGCCGACTTTGATCCGCTCTTGCTGGGAGATGTGACCGATCAGCCGACGGTCCTGCCGGGGCTGGTCGCGTTGCCCGAGGTGCCGATGGCTCGTCGGTCTCAGCGCGATGAGCTGCTTCGTCAGCTCGACCAGCGCCGGCCGCCGCAGCGCGTCTCGGAGGCGTGGCGGGACTACGACATCCTCGCTTCCCGCGCCCGAGGATTGCTCGATCGACCGGCGATCCAGCAGGCCTTCGAACTCGATCGCGAATCGGCGGAGACACGCGGCCGGTACGGTCTGGATCGCTCCGGTCAGGCATGTCTGCTCGCACGCCGGATGGTCGAAGCTGGAGTTCCCTGGATCACCTTGTTCTGGAACCATACCGGAAGGGGTCAGGACCTTGCGCCGCAGGTGACAACGGAATACGGCTGGGACACCCATAACGACATCTTCAGTGCGCTGCGCACGCAACTGTTGCCGCGGTTCGATCTCAGCATGTCGGCGCTGTTGCAGGACTTGGATCAGCGGGGGCTGTTGGCGGAGACGCTGGTGGTGATCGCCGGTGAATTCGGACGCGCGCCGCTGGTTGCGCTCGAGCGCACCTTCGCGGGTTCGTCGCCCGGCCGCAAGCACTGGGGGTTCTGTTATTCGATCTTGTGCGCCGGCGCGGGAGTGATTCCGGGGCAAGTCGTCGGCGCGTCCGACGGCCGCGGGGCTTATCCCGTCACAGAGAAATTCGGCCCGTGGGACTTGGCGGCAACGATGTTCTCGGCCCTTGGAGTCGACCCTGCCGGCCACTTCACCGATCGACTCAACCGGCCGCTTGGCGTCTCCGAGGGGCGCGTGATCGAGGCCCTCTATCGCAACTGAGTCACTACGCCACACGTGCGGTCGCGACGCTCCCCTGCAGACGTGTGCGGTAGCCGTTGAGAGACTGCTCGTGGAGACGTTCCAGTCCCTCGGACAGGAGCGGCAGACCCAACCCGAGCGCCCGGCGAATCTTCCGAGTCTGCAGCGATGTCTCACCACGACCGAATCCCAGGGCAGGATCGGTCAGCGATTCGCGGTACTGTGTCGGCGTGAAGCCCAGCCCGAATTGGTGCGCGAGCCGCTGAGAGAACTGCACAGGGTTGGCGCGTTCCGCACCCGCGATGTGGTAGACCCCCGCCAATCCAGCGCCCCAGGCTTTTTCAACCACCACGGCCAGATCGCTCGCGAGGATTGGGGATGCATGGCGGACATAGTCGAGCCGCGGAGTTGTGGCCGCCTGTAACGAACTAAGCACCTGCTCCATCCATGACGAAAGATGGTGGGCGGCGCCTGCAGGTTCCCATCCGAACGCGTGGGTCCGGACCACGAGTGCATCTGGACGCTGCGTCAGGACCAGCTCTACGATTTGCTGCAGCACTTGCGACTCAGGGGTTCTGCAGAAGCTCTGACTGTTTTCCGCGTGGAACATCCAAGGGCCGGTGAAGACGGCATCGGAAGAGATGAGCGTGAAGGCTGCGGAACCGGCAGTCGCCGCCTGCAGCCACGCCTCGACGTGCTGAATTTCGTCGGCCTCCGGACCGGAATGTCCCCAGCAGCTTTCCGCGCCCGCGCCGCAATATAAGATCCGCGTCGGAGCCTCCTCGCGGACCAGCTCGGCTGCGAACTCGGCGGTGAAGTCCTCAACGACTTCTACGGGGCAAAAGTCGGTCCGCAGCGGAGAACGCGCGACCCCCAATACCGGATGTGCGGCCGACAGAATCGCAGCACAGTTCGCACCCACAACGCCATCGACACCCACGACCAGAATCGAATCCACGCTGTGCCTCCTTGCAACCGCAGAACCGAGCGCCGCCGCGTCGGCAGGGCCTGAATCCCCGGCTCGCCGACGAGCGCGCGAAGTATAGAATGGCTCGCGACGCGTCGCCAACCCCAATGATTATGAGTTCTGCAAGGGTCGCTGTGCGCGTGTTTCAGGGCGCGGACAGACGAGTTTCCGAGGAGACCGGCTTCAGTCGCCAGACATCGGGCTCCATGTTGTTCCCGGCGATGATCCACAATCTGTCTGAGTGCACGACGAGGTTCGCGGCGTGTCGCGGCTTCCAGGGGGTGTTCGGCAGTTCCTGCCACTCCACTCCGTTGGGCGAATGCCAGACGTCGTTGCGGTTGCCGCCCTGCGCATGATTGCCCTTCACCACCCACAGCCGATTGTCCCAGGCGGCGACGTCGTGATATTGCCGAGGGAACCAGGGAACTGCTGCCGTAGGTGTTGCCAGTGAACGCCATCGGCACTGCTGCAGACGTCGTAGTGGAACTTTCGAGAGGGCGTGCTGGGGGTGTCGTAGGCGCCGCCGCCGAGAATCCAGATCGGACCATTCATCACGGCGCTGCCGCCGATCGTGCCTCGGGCCGACCAGCACGGTTCTTCGGGCACATCATGTGGCCACGCGATGCCGTCTGTGGTCGTCCAGGCATCCCGATCGAACTTCTCTTCCGACTTCGCGAACGCGGACATCGTCTGTCCACCAATCGCCCAGACCTTGTCGGCATGAACGATGGTGTAAAGCAGTGCACACGGCCCCCAGGGAACATCGGATCTCTGGTTGGCGTGGTTTCATGTCTTGTCGTCAGTCGAAGAACACACGTCGTTCTGACAAGTCCCCTGATTGCAGTCTCCGCCCACGATCCACATTCGATCGCGAAACACCACGTATCCCGCCGTGCGGCGTCCCTCCCAAACGCTGGAACTGTCGAATGGTCGATCCTTGAAGGTGTTCGGTTTGACCAGCATCCAATCGCGACACTCGCCGGAGGCCCAGACCTCGTTGTTGCAGATCCGCGGAAAGAAGCTTCGCTCGGCAGGGTTCAGATTCCAGCCGCCGAGCAGCCAGATCTTCCCTTGAAAACTGAGTGCTCCGGCGCCGTCCCGCGCGGCCTTCGGCGAAATGAGTTCCCAGACGTATTGGGGTTCTGCTGCCGTCGAGATACTCACGGCCAGGCCCGCGAACAGAGCGAGGCCAGCCTGCCAATGTGCCGCCGCCAGACAGCGTCCTTCCGGGAATCAGAAATGGAGCGAGTTCCCGAGCGCAGGGGGCGGCTGTCAGGATCAGTTACTTGGTGTACTTCGGCTGATACAACTGGACGCGAAATTCGCCGGGAACCTGAAAGTAGGTGACGAAGCCATACCCATGGTCTTCCACTTCCTGGGTGAAGACGACGCCTTTGCCTCGCAGGTCGGCGACTGTCTGCGTGATGTCATCGCAATAGAAGGAGATCTCCGCTGTTCCCGACGGAACCTGACATCCCTCGGTGGGATGCACCCCGAGGTCGGCTTCCGGGGCATTGAAGATCAGCCAGCCCCCGCCGGTGTCAGTCCCGATCAGGCCGAGCTTGTCGCGCAGGAACGCCCGCAAGGCCTCAGCCTGCGAGGAGTAGAACATCGCATGCATGCCGCGAATCATCGTCGCTGCCTTTCGTACGGACCGGCAACATCTCTCATTTCAGCATAAGCAATGCGCGCGGGCTTGTCTTCCGGCGCACCGACGAGGCTCATTTCCCGATGCAGAACTTGCTGAAGATGCGATCGAGCAGGTCATCGGTATAAACGGCGCCAACGACAATTCCGAGGTGGTCGAGCGCCAGCCGCAGTTCCGCCGCCAGCAATTCCTCTCCTGCACGGCTGTGAGACACCTGCTCCGCCTCGGCCAATGCCGCGGCCGCGGATCGGAGCGACTCCGCGCAGCGCACCGCAGATGAGCCGAGCCATTGGCGGTCTCCAGCGCGATGATCGAGGATTCGGGCGCGGACTTCGTCGGCGAGGCGATCCAGGCCGCGACCCGTATGGACCGAGACCTTCACGCTCGATGATGGTTCGCTTTCGTCTGTCCCATCGCATTTCGTCAGCACGGGCAAGAGCGCCGCACTTCGGGACTGGACGGCCGATCGTCTGTTCTGGTTGAGCTGTTGATCGGACGGCGGCAAGTCGGCGGCAGTGCACCAAATGATTAAGTCCGCGCGCTGCAACTGATCCTCGCGAACGTCCGACATGGCCTGTGAGATCCCGGTCGAAGGCTCTTCCCAGCCAGCGGTGTCGACCAGATCCACAGAGAGGCCGGCGCAGTTCCACGGTGCAGACAAATAGTCGCGCGTTGTCCCGCCGATTGGAGAGACGAGAGCCCGGTCCGCCCCGACAAGCCAATTGAAGAGTGTGCTCTTGCCCGCGTTGGGGAGGCCGGCCAGAAGCACTTTCGGCCGTTCGCCGGCATGCATCCGTGTTGTCACCTGCCGACAGAGTTGATCCACGAACACCTTCGCCGCGGCGACGCGGCGGCAGACCTCGGCATGTTCGACAAACTCGATGTGCTCCTCGACGAAGTCGAGGCCGGCCTCCAAATCGGCGAGGAGTTCAATCAGATCACTGCGGATCAGCGCCATCCGCTGAGAGATCCCTCCGGCGAGTTGCTGCAGCGCCGTTTGCAGCTCGCGATCGTCCCCTGCATCGATCACGCCAAGGACCGCCTCCGCCTGCAAGAGGTCGAGCTTGCCGGCCAGGAAGGCCCGCAGGGTGAACTCCCCGGGCTGCGCCGGCCGCGCACCAGAGCGATAGACTGTTGCCAGGATCGTCTGCAAGACTGGTGGCGAACCGACGGTGTGCAGTTCCGCCAACGGTTGGCCGGTGTAACTCCGCACGTCGGGCCAGAGCTGAATCTCGAGAGCCAGTGGAGCCCGGGCATTCGCAAGCCTCAGCTCTGCAGGGAAACGCTGCGCTGCGCGGCCTTGCCGTTGAGTTCCCGGGATCATGTCCGCCAGGACCTCCAGCGTCCGTGGGCCCGAAATCCGCACGATTCCGCGCTCCGCAGGAGCGGAGACGGAGGCCAATGCCGCAATGGTGTCGTTCAGTGCGAACATCGATCTGTGAACGTCGCGATCAGGCGGAACTTGCAGCTGGTCACTTTGGCGGAACACACAGCCGCCATCAGACATTCGACATGCGCAATGAGCAAGGGGACGCCATCCGATTTGGAAGGCGTCCCCCTGTGGTGTTGGGCGGGTGACGAGCGTGCGACGGCCAGTTTACTCGAAACTGGCGCGCTGCAGCGGCAGCGGGACGGCGGATTCCTTGATCGGTTCCGGAGGCAGCGGAGCCGGTTTAACCGGTTCCGGGACCGGTTGCAGTTCGGTCGGGGTTTGTGTTGCCGAGGGGGTCGACGATTCGTAGATGACCGGGCAGTCAGCCCCATTCATCCCATTGCCAAACCGGCTGTAGCCGTTTTGGTACTTCGAGGCATAGACCACGGGAGCGTAGTGATGCCATTGGGCCGGGATCGGGCGAGCAGGGAGGGGATTCGGCTGCGGCGTCCAGAACGGAACATGCTGGTAGTAGTAGCCGAGCTGTGTGGTGTCGGTCGGCGTGTAGACCTGCGGGGCGCCCGGACCGAAGTTGTTTCCGTAGACGCTGTAGTAGGCATTGGGGAAGAGCTGCTGGTACTGCACGCCGCGACGATGGATCGGCCACTTTCCTGGAATTGAGTAACCATGGCAGGCCGAGTGCGTGCAGTAGTGCTCGCAGAATTTGCCCTTGAGGCCCTGCTTGCAGCCGCGACCCTGGCAGTGGGGGCAGGATCCGTCCACGCCGTATCCGTAGCCGTCGTCTCCATACCCCATGGAAGGAGAGTGGTACTCTCCCTTGCTGTGGCCGGCTGCAGTCACCGCGCCGGCTCGCGCGTCGGAGATCCGCACGATCCCGGTGCTCTGGTCTTGAGCCACTGCCAGAGAGAGACTGGAAGCGGCGAACAGACAGGCCGTCGCCATCCTGAAGGTCCGCATGTTCGCCGTCATGGCTGTCACCCTTGGTTATGCGATCGGTCGCACGGCTTCATCCGTGGACCAGGATTCTTGAGGACACATCCGCACGCACTGCGTGGGAACGAGGAGCCGAGGGGTCACGCCCCCTCGGAGCAATTGGTCGTCGATCAATACGGAGCCAACCGGGAAATCGGGGTCAGGCGGCTCGCCGGGGTCCCCCAGCTGTAGTTGTATTGATGGCTGACCACCGGAGCGAGAGGCACGGCAATCGGCACACCGTAACCGGCAGCGCCCCAGGCTTGACCGTCGCGCTGATCGAAGTAGCTCGGATCTTGCGGATAAACGCGGGCGTATTTCCCGATGGGAGGGCAGCCGTAGCCGCCGCAGCCGGTCGGGAAAAGGAAGCCGAACTTGCACTTGAAGTATTCCAGGACCGCCTGTTTCTTCCCGCTGCGATAGCAGCTGCCGTCATCGCAGTCACTGCCCGACCAGCCGTCTCCCGACCAGCCGCCATGCCCGTAGCCCATTCCACCGTGACCGGAATACATGCCCGATCCGTGGAGATGTCCACCCGACATTCCCATCCCTTGTTCACACTCTTTGCACCCGGTCAGTTGGATTTCGTCCGACTGGCCGCGGATCACCGTCGCAGCCGCAGGTTTCGAGATGCGGACGACGCCGGCCGCGTCGGGTTCGCCGGCATGGGCGGCGGTTCCGGTGACCAACAGCAGTCCCCACGCCAGGCCGCACAGCGACGGGGAGAACGAGGGGCGTGTCATGGTTAGCTTCCTTGGTGGCGCGGCGAGCGCCGGCAGTAATGATCCGTTGGTGTCTGTGGGCGACGGTGTCGCCGCGATCCGTCCTGAACTTCTCTGCTGACTTACGGCGGTCAATCCGCCGGACAATCGCCCTTTGACGGGGGCAGGTCGCGATGGTATTCGAGGATGGCGTCTCTCGGCTTGATCGGGCGATCGCCCCGGAAGCAGGCATCCAACTTCAGACTCAACGCTTGCGTCCTTTGATGAAGCCCCGCCGCTTTGCCGGCGTAGCTCCAATCCACATCCCGCCAATCGACCGGGTAGGCCCAAACTCCTCCGCGAGCGAACTCCGGGTGATGGCACTCGGTCCCCACCCAAGGCGGGTGGTACGGGGACTTGCTGCTGGTCTTGTTATCGTTGACCCACGGCGGACCGTAGGGCGAATTCTCTTTGAACTTCTGGTTGCCGATCCAGGGCGGCGCTGTCGGCGACTTTGGTTTCAGCGGGTGATGAATCCACGGCGGATGCATTTCCAAGGCGTGCGCGGCTTCATAGCCTCCCAGAAGCACGATGGTCGCGATGATGGTTCGCACTTGCAGCCTCACGAATCCCTGCGACCCTGCGTGCCGAGCCTCGCGGCCCCCGAGACCTCTCAGCGATACGCCCCGCCGAAGTACGACGTGGAAGGAGCCGCCAACCGCTTCAGGAAGGGCTGGCTGGAGCGATACTTCACCTTCACCATCGTCCCCTGCAGTTCCCACTTCTCATGGGTTCGCATGCCGAACGGCGTCCAGAAGTAGGTGCCCGTCACGCGATGGTAGTAAGGGCCGTGCAGCGAACGGTACGTGTGCGGGTAGAGCATTTCATGCGGAGCCAGCGCCTGGCTGGTGATGAACGTCGCCCCGGTTTCGACAGGAATATTCGGACGCGGAGAAGGGTACAGCGCCGCCCCGAGATGCACGTAGCCGGGTTGGGAAGGCACACCCGCATACGTGGGGGCCATCGTCTGCGAAGACATCGGCACGGGAGCCATCGAGGGCGATGGCGTCATGTCGCTTTGAGCCCACGCCGTGGGCATCATCAATGTGGCCAGAACGACCGTCATCGGCGCAGTGCCGCAGAACCAGCGAGACATCGTCTCCCCCCTCCTTGGGTCGTTGACTCTTCCATGCGCCGCCGAGTCCGTTCCTCGGACTCGGCACCCACTCCGATCGGCATGGCACAACCTGTAGAATCATCTTTCGGCCGTCACCGAACCTCGCAATCAGTCCTTTTGCGCCTGAGACTCCGCTCTTACCAAGCTTGCCAACTGTTTGGAATCTAACGGCTTAAGTTGAGTTGCAAATCGTGCCCAATCGTTGTATCTGATACGTCCCCGATGATCGGATTTCCGAGAAATCTCCACGGAACCCGCAGACTTTTCCTGATTTGCCCACATCCTTGCGGTTTCGCGACGCTTCCTTAGAAAGTCGCCCACTTGGCAAAACGCAACTCCGCGTCCGAATCGGACTCCCCCGGCGAAACCGATCGCATCCAGTACGTCCCGATTGGTCAGGAAACCCGGCGGCGCTACCTCAATTACGCCATGTCGGTAATCACGTCGCGGGCGCTCCCGGATGTCCGCGACGGACTGAAGCCGGTCCAGCGCCGCATCCTCTATGTGATGCATGATGGTTTGCGCCTGCTCGCCGACAGCAAGCCCATCAAGTGCGCCAAGATCTCCGGCGATACGACCGGTGATTTTCATCCGCACGGCAACGTCCCGGTCTACGAAGCACTCGTTCGGCTCTCGCAGGACTTTACGCTTCGCTATCCCCTGATCTTCGGGCAGGGGAACTTCGGCTCAATCATGGGCCTCCCGCCGGCGGCGGAGAGGTACACCGAAGCCAAGCTCATGCCCATTGCCGAAGAGCTGATGAGCGAGCTGCGGTATGAGACGGTCGAGACCCGCGACAACTACGACGGTCGCAAACGTGAACCCGTCGTGCTTCCTGCGCGGTTTCCGAATCTGCTTGTGAACGGTTCCTCCGGCATCGCTGTCGGAATGGCGACGAACATCCCTCCCCACAACCTCGGCGAAGTCATCGCGGCCTGCACCCATCTGATTGACAACTGGGAGGCCGAGACCAAGGACCTGCTGAAGTTCATCAAGGGGCCTGATTTTCCTCTGGGCGGTCGAATGATCACCGACCGCAAGGAACTGCGACAGATCTACGAAGAGGGACGCGGGAGCATCAAAGTTCGTGGAGAATGGCGACCCGACAAAGATCGCAAGGGTCCGATTGCAGATCATTATGTGATCTATTCGCTGCCGTACGGCGTCGAAAGCGGACCGCTGGTTAGCGCCATCGGCGCGATTGTCGCCGGCAAGAAGTTGCCGCAATTGTTGCTCGTCACTGACCAGACCGATGAGAAACATGGATTGCGCATCGTGCTGGAGATGAAACCGGGATCTGATCCCGATGCCGTGCTGGCTTATCTCTACAAGCACACGCCTCTCGAACAGAACTTCGCCTACAACAGCACCTGCCTCGTCCCCGACGCCAGCGGCATTCCGGTCCCATCCCGCACCAACCTGGCGGAGATGCTGCGGTACTTCCTCACCTTCCGGCTGCAGGTGGTCCGCAAGCGGTTCGAGTATCAACTGCGCCAACTCGAACGCCGCATCCACATCCTCGAAGGCTTCGAGATCATCTTCAACGATCTCGACCGCGCGCTGAAAATCATCCGCGGCAGCAGCGGCAAGAAGGACGCCGCCGAGAAGCTGATGAAGGTCTTTCCGCTCGACGAGGAGCAGACCAACGCCATTCTCGAACTCCAGCTCTATCGCATTTCCCAACTCGAGATCAACGTCATCATCGGCGAACTGGAGGAGAAGCGCGCCGAGGCCGAGAAGATCCGCAAGCTCCTGGCCTCCGAGAAGAAACTCTGGGGCGTCGTCCGCACCGAACTGGAAGAGGTGGCCGCCAAGCACGGCGACAAGCGCCGCACCGCGATCGGCAGCAGTGAGGACGTCGTCGAATACGACCCGACGGCGTACATCGTCCGCGAGAACACCAACGTCGTGCTCACGAAAGACGGCTGGGTCAAGCGCGTCGGCCGCTTGCAGAGCGTGGAGACGACGCGCGTCCGCGAAGGGGACAGCGTCCTTGCTGTTCTCCCCGGCAGCACGCTGGACACGGCGGTCTTCTTCGCCACCGACGGTACGGCCTATACGCTTCCCATCACGGAGATTCCGGCAAGTTCCGGTTACGGCGATCCGCTGTCCAAATACGTGAAACTCGCCGACGGCGTCAGTATCGTCGGCGGCTACAGCACCGATGCCCGTTTTACCCCCGCGGACTTCACGATTGACAAGGATCAGCCGGCGGGCCCGTACTTGTTCGTCGCGACCATGCTCGGCAACGTCCTGCGAGTTCCGCTCTCCCCCTTTCGTGCCGCGTCAACGAAAGGGGGCCGCAAGTACTGTAAGCTGACGCCAGGCGACCGTGTCGTCACCGTGGAACTGACGGGAGAGGCGACCAGCGTTTTCCTCGCGACCAAGGGCGCCCGAGTGATCCACTTCGCGCTCGATGAAGTTCCGGTCCTCGCCGGGGTCGGACGCGGCGTGCGCGGGATCAAGCTGGATGACAAGGATGAGGTCCTCGGAGCGGCACTGATGACTCGCCCCAGCGACTGCCTGAAAGTCGCCACCAGCGGCGACAAGACTCTCACCTGCGGGCAGATGAAATACGCCGTCACCGGCCGCGGCGGCAAAGGTTTTCGCGCAGCCCACCGCAGCACGTTCCTGCAGATCATTAAACCGGAGATCGCGCTTGTCGACTGGGCGGCGATGGAAGCGGGAGGGTGAAGGTTGAGAGTTGAGGGACGGCAATTGTTCGAAGCTGGAATTGTCTTCAGCCCCGACAGGGGCGCTAGAATGTAGCCCCACGCGTGAGCGTGGGGTGAATGTGGTAGAGAAACCGCAAGCCCCGGAGGGGCGACAGAAATGTCCCATACATATTCGCATCTGCTGGCAAACTTCGTCTTCAGCACCAAAGAGCGCCGTCCGTGGATCACACAAGACATCGAGATGGAATTGCATGCCTATCTGGGGGGGATCGCTCGGAACATCGAAGTGACGGCGCTCGCCATCGGCGGGGTTGTTGATCACGTCCATTTGCTGGTTCGTCATCCTCGTAGGATTTCGGTCTCTGATTTGACACGCACCTTGACGTCGAATTCATCCGGCTGGATCCACGAACATTGGCCAATAATGTTATTCCAATGGCAACAGGGCTACGCCGCGTTTTCGGTCAGCGAATCGAGCAGGAGCAAGGTCATGGCCTACATCCAGAATCAGGCCGAGCATCATCGCACGAAGACGTTTCAGGGAGAGTTGATTGAGCTATTGGAAAGGCATGGAATCGAATATGACCTGCGGTATCTTTGGGATTGAGCAGCTTCTGTCGCCCCTTCGGGGCTTTTGTCAATTCTTGCACCAGACCCCACGCTCACGCGTGGGGCTACAATCCGCCGCCCCTATCGTGGCTGGAAATCTGCCCCAGTGCTTCTTTCCTGACTCCTGACGCCTGACGCCTCACCCCCAAAACCCGAGTCCCGATGTCCTCCTACACCGCTGACGACATTGAAGTCATTGAAGGTCTCGAAGCTGTCCGCCTGCGGCCGGCGATGTATATCGGCGGGGTCGACACCCGCGGGCTGCATCACCTGCTGTGGGAGATCGTCGACAACAGCGTTGACGAATTCCTGGCCGGCGAGGCGAACGAGATCCGCGTGACGCTCCACAAGGATGGCTGCTCGGCGACCGTCCACGACAATGGCCGCGGCATCCCGGTCGACACGCATTCGAAGACCAAGAAGTCGGCGCTGGAGACGATCCTTACCACGCTCCACTCCGGCGGGAAATTCTCGCACAAGGCCTACGCGCGCAGCGGCGGTCTGCACGGCGTCGGTTCGTCGGTGGTGAATGCCCTCTCGGTCGAGATGGAAGCCACCATCCATCGCGACGGGTTCGAGTGGTCACAGCGCTTCAGGCGCGGGAAGCCCACGACGCCGCTGAAGAAGGTCAAGCCGTTTCGCGGGCATGGGACCAGCATCTACTTCCGGCCCGACGAGACCATTTTCTCGAAGACGAACTTCCACGCCGACACCATCCGCCAGCACCTGGAAGACATCTCGTACATCCACGGCGGACTGAAGATCGTCTTTGTCGACGAGTCGAAGAAGGAGACTGCCGAATTCCACCACCCGGAAGGGATCGCGGCGTTCCTGGACAAACTGATCACCGAGAGTCAGAAGAAGCCGACTCACGACCAGACCTTCAGCATCTCCAAAGACGACGGCCAGGTGAAGATCGAGGCGGTGCTCCGCTGGTCGGAATCGACGGACGAGCAGATCCGCAGCTACGTCAACGGCATTCGGACACACGCCGGCGGAACCCACGAGTCGGGGTTCCGCAGCGCCATCGGCAAGGCGGTGAGGAACTACATCGAAGTCCACGATATCAAGATCAAGGGGATCACGATTGAGAACAGCGACATCCGCGAGGGTGTCATCGGGATCCTCTCCGTCTTCCTGGGCGACCCGATGTTCCAGGGGCAGACCAAGGAGAAGCTCAATAATCCGGAAATGACCGCCGCCGTGGAAGGTCTCGTGCGGCCGGCCATCGAGACCTGGCTGAACAACAACGCGTCGATCGCCGACGCGATCATCGGGCGGATCGTGCTTGCGGCGCGGGCGCGGCTCGCGAGTCGAGAGGCGGCCAGCGAAGTACGGCGGAAGTCGCCCGTCAATCGACGCACGAGTCTGCCGGGGAAGTTGATGGATTGTCGCTCCACCGACCCCGCGGAGTCGGAATTGTTCATCGTCGAAGGTCAGTCGGCCGGCGGCACCGCGGGGATGGGGCGCGACAGCCGTATCCAGGCGATTCTCCCGTTACGCGGCAAGATCCTGAACACCGAGGCCCTGTCGACCAGCAAGATCCTGGAGAGCCAGGAGATTAAGGACCTCGTCGAAACGCTGGGGACCGGGATCGGCGGGAGCTTCGACATTCACCGGCTGCGCTACGACCGTGTGATCCTGATGATGGACGCCGACTCGGATGGCTACCACATCAGCACGCTGCTGCTGGTCTTCTTTTTCCGGCACATGCGCGACCTGATTACGAGCGGCAAGGTCTTCCTTGCGCAGCCGCCTCTGTACCGCATCGTCGTCGGCACACAGACCACTTATGCTCAGGACGACGTCCATAAGGAAGAGGTGCTGGCCGCGCTTCCCGCCAACCGCAAGCCGGAGATCTTCCGGTTCAAAGGTCTCGGCGAGATGAGCGCCGCTCAACTGAAAGAGACGACGCTCGATCCGAAGTCACGAACGTTGCTGCGAGTCGACATCGAGAGCATGATCGAAGCCGACCAGACCTTCACCCAGCTGTTGGGAAAAGATGCGAGCGAGCGCTACCGGGCGATCATGGACGATGCGAAGCTGGTGGATGATCTCGATGTCTAGCTGGGGGCTGAGAGTTCGGAGTTGAGATCCCGGCGCCCGCTGATCCCTTGTCCGACTCCCTCCCGTCAACGCTCACCACTCCTCACGCCATATCCCTGTATGCATCCCAGGCAAGGTAGCCCACGACGGCGGCGGCGAGCAGAAAGAGGATGTCGAAAACCATCTGACGGGCGAAAGGGATCCCGGTCGCCATGTCCAGCAAGCAGGCAGCGGCCACGAGTCCGGCGACGCCGAACGAGGCAAAAATCATGTTCTTGGTGACGTTCGTGGCCATTCGCGCTTCTCAGGCTGTGGGCGGTTCAGGATGGTCACAGTTAGTATACGTCAAGGCTGGGACCTCGATCCAGCACGATTCGAGGAAGATCAGGGGCGACGATCCTGAATGATCGCGGCGCCGTCACACCGAGCATAATTCGATCAGATGTTGGTCCGGATCGTGGACGAACACCTGCGTGGCCCCATCCGGACGCGACTTCGCCGGGGTGACGATCGGAACGCCGAACTCCCGCATGCGGTGCTCTGCGGCCAGCGCGTCGGCAACCAGAAAGGCGAAATGGTGCCCGCGAGTATTGCGTTCGGCTCCGGTGCCGGCGGCGCCGGAACCCTCGTATTCCAGGATCGTATGAATCAGCGTGGCCCCGGCCTGGAACCACTGCCCGCGAAAGCTGAAGTTCGGGCGAGCCACCTCGCTCATGCCGAGGATGTCGACATAGAACCGGCGGGTGGCGTCAAGGTCCCTGACCACGATCGTGACGTGATCGAGGGATTTCACGTGAAACGGTGCAGCGCTCATTCGCGGGCCTTCTGAAACGAGTCGCCGTATTGTGCGCGGGGAAGCCCGGAGATTGCTATCCCTGGCCTTCCGCGATCTGCGCCTCGCAACGATTCAATTCCCGATATGCTGCGAGGCCGGTCCACATGCAGTACAGGGCGTATGCGTGAAAGCCGAGGCTGAGCCAGTCGTGAATCAGGACGAACAGCAGGCCGTCGAGCAGGTAGGCGGTCATCCCCAGACCGAAGAGGATGAGAATTCGCTTCCGCGACAGCCACCCGAACAGACAGGCGAGCAACGAACAGAAGATCGAGAAGCCAATCGCTCCCGCCATGACGACCGTCGAGATTTCAGGTTGCTGAACGGCGACTTCGCGGGCAATGAGGTCGACCAACTTTGTCGTGCCCAGGCCCAGAGCGTATTGGCGGTCGCCTCCGGAATGCATGATCGCCGTATTGATGAGCGACAGTCCGGCAATCCAGAAGAACCAGTTGGCCCCTCCGCGGCCGCGGTCGAGCAGTTGACCGATCTGTTCGGCGAGCTTGGCGGCGTCCGCGTCTCCTCGATCATCAGGAGTCTCCGCGGCGGATTCCGCGTCCGCGACGTGATCGTCGGCAGGTTCATGGTTCATGGTTCATGGATGTCGCCGCGTTCGGGGGATGGCAGCCTGTGGACCCCGTTGACATTAACGAGCAGGCTGCGGCGACGCCACTGAATCCTGTGCGAACGACGGAACTGAGAGCTGATGATCTCGCGGATCTCCAGCGAGTCGGTGGGCTACGACGCCAGCCCTGCCAGCACGGACTCGCCCACACGCCATTGTGCCCCTTCACGCAGGACCTGTCGGTAGAGCGTGTCGCGCTCGAGCGGCACTCGTCCCGCTTCCCGAATCAACCGATGCAGCTCGCCGACCGACAGGCCTTCGGGCGTCTTGGCGCCGGCGTCATGGTAGATGAGCTCGTGGACGACGGTCCCGTCGAGGTCGTCGGCGCCGAAGCTGAGAGCGGTCTGGGCGATCTTCTCCCCCAGCATGATCCAGTAGGCTTTGATGTGGTCGAAGTTGTCGAGCATGATCCGCGACAGGGCGATCATCCGCAGGTCCATCAGCCCGGTGGGCTTGTGCAGGTGGGCGAGCTTGGTGTTCTCGGGATGGAACGCCAGCGGGATGAACGTCTGAAAGCCGCCAGTCTCGTCCTGCAAATCACGGAGCTTGCAGAGGTGGTCGACCCGGTGCTCAGCGCGTTCCACGTGGCCGTAGAGCATCGTCGCGTTGGACTTCAGGCCGAGCTGATGAGCCGCCCGATGGATGGCGATCCAGTTGTCGCCGTCCGCCTTGTGCTCGCAGATCTGGTCGCGGACTTCGGGGTGAAAGATCTCAGCGCCGCCGCCCGGCATGCTCCCCAGGCCTGCGTCGATGAGCTGCTGCAAAACCCACTCGAAGGGCTTCTTCGTCAGGTAGGCAAACCAGTTGATCTCGACCGCGGTCCAACCCTTGATGTGAATCTCGGGACAGGTCTCGTGGAGCACCCGCACCACGTTGACGTACCAATCGAACGGCTTCTGGTGGTGCAGTCCGCCGACGACGTGAATCTCGGTCGCCCCCTGCGATCGTCCTTCCAGGATGCGCTCCCGCAGCATGTCGTCAGTGAAGGTGTAGGCTTTTTCGTCTCGCAAGTCCGCCCGGAAGGCGCAGAACCGGCAACGGTAGACGCAGACGTTGGTCGGATTCAGATGGATGTTGGTGTTGTAGTAGGCATAGTTGCCGTTCTTCCGTTCGCGGACCGCATTGGCCAGGCGACCCAGGGTGAAGAGATCGGCCTGCTCGTCGAGGCAGATCCCTTCGTCGAACGTCACGCGTTCGCCGGCGAGGACCTTCTCTTCAATCCGGCGGAGATCGGGAGTCGTCATGTCTTGGAGTCGTGATACGGGGATGCGGGGCGGGAGTTTGTCGGGAACGGGGGGATTCTAGACGTGCAGGAAGAAATCCACCACGCGACACGAGAACCCCGGCAGCAGTTCCGGGCTGGTCAGTTCATCGGTCTCGTCTAGCCGACGTCGACCGTTGTCCGCGCGGCAGACCCAGACCGAGCGCTCTTCGAAGGTGACGACCCAGACTTCTTTCACTCCGGCGCCCAGGTAGTCAGCCAGTTTCTCTTCCACCTTGGACCATTGTTGGGAAGGAGACAAAACCTCGACAACCAAGTCCGGCGCGACGCGAAACGCCTTCACCGGAAGCACCCGGTCGGGCAACGACTCCCAGCGGATAAAAGCGACATCCGACCCGCGTACGGTCTCCAGGGCCGAGTCCGTGACGATCGCGGAGTCGTTGCAGGTCACCGTCCCAAAGCCGGTCGACCGCACCCATGACTCCAACAGGAAATAAATGTTGCCGCAAACGCGACCGTGAGCAGGGGCGGGAGGAGGCGTCTCTTCAATCCTTCCCCGCACGAGGTCCACGGGAAACTCGAAATCCATCTGCTCGAATTCTTCGACCGTAATGCGTCGCTCTAAGGTTGACTCAGTCACGTTCGTTGCGGCTGGCGCTGCTGACATGCTCAACTCCGGACTTACTGTGCCTGAATGTCCGCGAAGAATTCAGCCATTGGGCAATTGAAACCCGGCAGCAGGTCTGGCCGCGTGACAGTGTCCGATTCTGTGAGGTGGACCGGAGACTGGTCGGCCTGATGAATGTCCAGGGTCCGCTTCTCCGGGTCGACGACCCAGACTTCGCGAACTCCGCTGCGGAGGTATTCCAAAACCTTGTCGAGCATGTCCGTCCAGCGATTCGAGGGTGACAGAACTTCAACCGCGAGATCAACCGGCACCAGGAGGGTGCGTTCAGGAAGCTGATTGTCTGGGAGTCGATCCGCACGGATGAACGCACAGTCGGGACCGCGTACGGTGTCCGGGTCGCGTTCTGTCAGCACATGGGAATCGTTTGAGAACACAAAGCCGATCCTGCTTCGCCGAGCCCATTGTAATAGAAAAGCCGCGACCGCAGCACACACAGACCCATGTCGCGAATACGGCATTTCCTGCTCCACGATTTCACCGCGCACGAGTTCCGTCGGCCGCGCAAAGGTCAGCTTCTCAAATTCCCGGTAGCTCAAAAGCTTGTCGGCGACGGACATCGCAAGGCCTCCTCGACTGCCATCCTCCCCGATCACCAGCCTCGCGTCCACCACAAATCGGCGAGCCCGACGGCCAGGAGTCCGAGGCTGATCACGGCATTGACGTGGAAGAAGGCCAGGTTCACACGGCTGAGATCGTCAGGTCGGACGAGGGCATGTTCGTACGCCAGCAGGATGGCGACCGCGATCAAACCCGTGAGGAAGACTGGCCCCAGGCCGGCGACCCACCACAGTCCCACCAACCCGGCGATGGTGAGAACATGGCTGACAAGTGCCAGGCGCAGCGCGCGCGGAATCCCATACCGGGACGGGATGCTGCGAAGTCCCTGGGCGCGATCGAACTCGGCGTCCTGGCAGGCATAGAGGATGTCAAACCCCCCAACCCAGAAGAAGACGACGACTGCCAGCAGAACCGGCGGCCATTCGACAGTTCCGCGGATGGCGATCCAGGCGGCGAGGGGGGCGAGCATCAGTGCGGCCGACAGCCAGTAATGGCACCATTGCGTGAAGCGTTTGGCGTAGGAGTAGCCAAGCAGAAAGGCGAGCACCGGAAACGAGAGAATCAACGGCCAGGTGTTCGGCAGGAACAACAGGGTCCCCGCCACGAAGCCCGCGGCACACGCGACGGTGAAGGCGATCGCCGTTGATAGCGAGATCAATCCCGCGGGAAGATGCCGCCGGGCGGTGCGGGGGTTCTCGGCGTCAAAGCGACGGTCGACAATGCGGTTGAAGGCCATCGCGGCCGACCGCGCGCAGACCATGCACAGCAGGATGCCGACCAGTTGGTTCCACGTGAAACGGGAGTCTGGCCTGCTCCAGGCGATTGCCGCCGAGAGCAGGGCGAACGGCAGTGCGAAGACGGTATGGCTGAAGCGAATCATCTCCAGCAGGTGGCGAATGGTGGCCATGGCGGGGGGGAGGTTTCGGAGAGCGGGAAGCGGTACTCCCGGAATTGTAGACGATCAGACCCGATTCAGCCCCTCCCAACGTCACTGCTCCGGCTTGATCAGCGCCCCTTCGCGGTCGATGTGTCCCAGCCAGCGGACGATGCCGGGTTCCCGCTGCGAAGGTGACCCCAGCGGGCGAAACTCGTACCGGCGACCAGTCAGACGGACCAACTGCTCGATTGCCAGCTCCCGCACCTCGACGAAGTTACTCCGCAGCCAGTCAACGATCATCAAGGATGTCAGTCGGTCGCGGGCATCCGCAGTGGAGAAACCGACCAGGAGTCGGGCGATCGCAGCGCTCTCCTCGGCCGGGTAATGTTCGCTGAGAACCTGCTTGAGGAGGTCGACGCGCGCGGAATCCTGCACCAGCCAGGAACGCAGGCCCTGTGCCGCGACCGCACGGGCCTCGGCGTGTTCGGACCGAACCAGCGACCTGACCAGGTCGGAGTAGGACTCCATGGTTCCCAGACATCGCGTGGCAAGCTCGGCGATTTTCGGCCGCGGGTCGTTCGTCAATGCCGGGATCGACAGATCAACGGCCGCGGAGTGGTCAAACTCCCGTTCGAAGAGCATGGCGTAGCGTCTCAGGACCGCCGATGCGCTGCGGGTCTCGGAATCGAGCCATTCCGGTTTCGATGCGGCGGGGAGATTCGTCTCGCTTTTCGGGCGGCTCAGCCAGGCCATTTGTCCGGAGGGGAGCGGTTCGGCGGGTGCGCCAGGTCCGGTCGCGAGAACCGCACCCTCGGCGACAAACAACGCCAGGCGGGACCAATCGGGAGCCAGCGCAAACGGCAACCCGGCAGGCTCAATGATCTGCCGCTCGAGGGCACAACGTGTCCTGCCCGCGGCGAGTTCGAGAGTCCAGCTCTGCGAATCCGCGAGAATCTCGACAGCGACCGGACTCTCCGGCGGGCTCATGGGTCCCCGCGCCAGAATGAGTCGGCCCCTCAGCATCTGCAAGCGAATCCTCCGCGTGACCGTGGGCGGCAGGATTTGAACGACGCAGTCGCCCAGGAGCGTTGCGATCACTTGACCGCCGTCGAGTTCGAAGGTCGCCTCGAACGGCTCGAGGGAGCCCAGCACCTCTTCGGGATGGAGTTCTGCGCGACGCGGCTCGACATACCAGTGGCCGTCCGATCGCTGATATCGGATCAGGATTCCTTCGGTGGAGGTGTACTGCATCGGCACCCGAATTCGCGTCGGTTCTTCGGGAGGAGGAGCCGCAGGGGGCGTCGCTGCCGTCGGAATACGAGCGGCAACCGGCTTGTCCGGGAGATCAGGCGTGTCTGGACTCACCGGCTTCAGGGGCGTTTTTGTCATGGCGGTTGCCGTAGCTGCCGCCGCAGCCTGATCGGGGGCATCGGGAGGCGGAGGGGGATCGATGTCCGAGGGAAGCGTGGATGTTTTTTGACGCCCTTCCGGCGCGCCGGGGATGTTCGCTTCCCTGGGGACCGCCGCAGCCACCTGAGTGGACGGTTTCGGGGAAGGGGGGCGCACAGGAGCTTCAGGGAGTTGAGGATTGCCGACTTTGGCGGACTTCGAGTCCCCGCCGGACTTGATGCCGCTCAGTGTGCGGATGAGGTCGGGGTCCAGTGCCAACGCCAACACTGCGCCGATGATCAAGACCGCGATGCCCGCGGCCGGGGCGAATCGCTGCGGCCAAGACGCCTCTCTGAGATACTCGGGAACCCCTTCTTCCGGGCCATCGTCAAAGGAAAGTGCAGGAACCGGGCGTCGAACCGGTTCGACGGTCTTGTGGGGGGGCTCTGCAAGGCCTGCGACTTGGGCGTCTGCGGAGACCGGTCCCAGCGCATAAAACCGGTCGAGGCGCGCTTGAGGAACATCCAGAGGTTCTCCGAGGACCAGCGTCAGGATCTGGTGACATGCCGCGACCTCGGCAAGATGAATGTCGGATTCCAGACAGACGCGTTCGATGTCGGCGACGCGGTCCTCGCGAAGAGTGTTGTCGAGGTACTGGGCCACGATGTTCGGATCGATTCCATCGCGACCCGCCTGCAAATCGGGGGCGCTCAGACGACGCCGCCGAATGACTTCGCGCACACGACTGACCAGGGCTGCGGCCACCGGACTGTCCTGAATCTTTTGGCCGATCTCTTTGGTCTGAGCGGGTTCCAGGACATCGTCGAGATAGGCCAGCAGGGTGCGCAACGTCAATCGCATGATTCGTTTGCCTTCGTACCGTCGCTTGCGTCCTCTCCGCCTGCGCGGGGAGCGTCACTAAGAACAGTGGCGAAACGGAGCACACCGTCGTACAACAAAGTTTCAGAAAATCAAAAATTGCGGAAAGTCGTAGCGCGGACCACCTGCGGAGCGTGCCCCGACGTGCCGCAGATCGGTGAATTCTCGGCGCGTTGCTGTCCCGGGAACTGGTCCGTCCTGACTTCGAAGTGCGGGTGGTTCCATCGTCGAGAGTCCGCGAGGCGGGATTGTCAGGGAGCATCGATCGTGGCGACCGTGGCGTATTTGCTGTTCGATATCGAGGCGATCGCGGACGGCGAATTGGTGTCACGCATTCGCTACCCTGGAGAGGGATTAGGGGCCGCTGAGGCACTCGCGCGCTACCGCGCCGAATTGCTCGCCGAGAACGGGAAGGACATTCTTCCCGTCTCGTTCATGCTTCCGGTTTCTGTGGCAATTGCAAAGGTCGACGGGGACTACCGGCTGTTGGACCTCGTGACGCTTGATGCGCCGCGGTATCGACCGCACGTCATCACCCGCCTCTTCTGGCAGGGTTGGAATCATTATGGTCGACCCACCCTGGTCACGTTTAACGGCCGGGGGTACGACCTTCCGGTTCTGGAGTTGGCGGCCTTCCGGTACGGATACTCGGTGCCCGCCTGGTTCAACGTCGAGGCCCGCAGCTTCGAGCAGTCACGCAATCGCTATAACAGCGAGGCCCATCTGGATCTGCACGACCTGCTGACCAATTTTGGGGCCAGCCGCATGGTGGGCGGCTTAAATCTGCTTGCAAATCTGATTGGCAAGCCCGGCAAGACGGGGGTCGACGGATCGCAGGTGCAGGACATGTGCGATCGCGGAGAAGCCGAGGCCGTCAATGACTATTGCCGGTGTGATGTTCTCGACACCTATTTTGTCTTCCTGCGGACCCGAGTGCTGCTCGGAAAACTGACGCTTGAGCAAGAACTGTCGCTGGTGCAGTCCGCCAAGAATTGGCTGGAGGCCCAATCGGCCGCCATTCCCGCCTATCGCGAATACCTCTCCCATTGGGGTGACTGGCAGCCGCCCGCCGAATAATGCGGCGAGTCCGAGGAGTAAATCCTCCCCGGAGTCGCCGTTGCGCGATGGCGCCGAATCCGCGCCTACCTGACCTTGGGTACGGGAATCACCTGGGGAGTCAGATCGTACACCCAGCAGCCAAGGGGAAGTCCCTGCGGGTCAGCGGGATTGGGGATCACCAGAGTTTCCGGCAGCAGGGAAGTCTGCTTGGTTTCGGGGTGCTCTTTGTACTTCGGACCATACTCGCGCAGCATCACGGCAATCGCCGGATCTTGTGCGGACTGGAATGACCCGACGGTCACGATCGATTGGAACCGATCGTGGTGCACGTAGGCCTCGACCCCTTTGCGGCGCAGGGCGTCGGCCAGATGTTCTGCTTCTTCACCGGCGCGATTCAATCCGTAGGATGACGCGTTGTGTAGATCGCGGTCGAATTGCTCTTCCTTGCCATTATACTTGCTGCCGCTGATGGGGGTGGTCTGACGGCCCGTGAACGTCGCGATCTGCAAGGTGTAAGGCTTCTTGCAGTCCAGGAGGGGAAATCGCGACTCGTTGTTCCACCGCGCGATTTCCGGGTCCGGCTTGCGATGGGCGACTTGCTCGGGACTCAGCATCGGATTGATCGTCATGAAGGCGCCCCCGAGCGGCCCCTTGCGTCCGGGCGTTTGACGATAGATCGCACCGGATTTTTCCTGCTTCATGAACTCGGGAGTGAAGCTCTTGATCCACTGCAGGGTCTTCTGGGCGGTCTCCTCATCGATCGACGCATAGTTGCCGGCGATGACGCAGATCATGTCTCGCTGAGCCGCGTAAATGCGGTCATCCTCGCGGCCCAGACGGTCCACCGTCTCGATCCGCCCGACCACCGCGTTTTGCGAGTAGGTGTAGGCGGGGATGCCCTTCGACCGCAATTCGTAGACCAGTTCCTGCGCTGCGGCATTCGCGGTAAGGCCCTCTTCCCGGCGGTCTTCGGGAACATCGCGGAAGCTGGCGACCATGATCATCCACGGTCCATGCCGCTCGGAGAGGGAATACTGCTTGCCCTTCACCGCCTCAATGGCCGCAGCCTGATCGATGAATTGCGTCAAAACACAAGTGGCCGTCAGGACCAAAATGCACAGAGTTCGCACCGCTGACTCCCTTCCGGAAGCGAACATCGTGGCGAACCGTCGAAGCAAGGTCGTCCATGACCCGCACAGTCGACCCGCCGGGGCCGTCGTCCGTCCGCAACGAGAACTTGACAGAAAATGTCGATGTCGGCGGGAAATTAGCAGGCGGGCGTTTTTGTGTCTAGAGGCCATTCGGCGCCCAGGATCTCTCGCTGACGAGCCGTCAGCTGGGCGATGCCCGCAGCCGCGAGATCGAGCTGGCGATTCAGGAGTTCGCGAGAGAAGGGACGCGACTCTGCTGTTCCCTGCACTTCGATGAACTCACCGGTGCCGCTCATCACGACGTTTAAGTCGACTTCGGCCTGACTGTCTTCGACGTAGTCGAGATCGAGCACGGGGCTGCCGTCCACGATCCCTACACTGATGGCCGCAATACTGCGGATGATCACGGGTCGGTCCGGCGACAGGTCGGACTTGATCGAGGCGACCGCGTCGCAGAGCGCGATAAAGCCTGCGGTAATGCTTGCTGTTCGCGTGCCTCCGTCGGCCTCGAGGACGTCGCAATCAATGGTGATTGTGCGAGCTCCCAGGGCGGCGAAGTCGACTGCAGAGCGGAGCGTCCGCCCGATGAGACGCTGAATCTCACTGGAACGGCTGTCGGTCTTCTCGCGTTCCCGTCGTTTGCGCGGGGCGGTGCTTCCCGGAAGCATCGAGTACTCCGCCGTCAGCCAGCCGGTGGCATTGGCCGGATCAGCCGCCTTCCAGGGGGGCAGGCTGGATTCGATGCTGGCGGTGCACAGGACCGTTGTCCGACCGGCCTGCACCAAGACGCTGCCCGGCGCGGCGCCGGTGAATTTCCGTGTCACTGAGAACGGACGAAGTTGATCGGGTCGTCGACCATCATGACGCATGGGTGAATCGAACCTGCCGGGGGTCGGGCGAGCTGCGGACCACGCAAGGTGCGAATCCCCCCTGCTGCGGTGCGAGCCTAAATCTCCGTCAAGAGCAACGGCTCTTTGGAGAACGGGAGATTCGACAGACTTAACGTGCCTTCCGCAAGGTCGCGATTGGTTTCAAAGATCTGCCGGACAACATGACAAAGTTTTTCGCGGGCTTCCGTGACCGTGGAGCCGCGCGATGAAGCGCCGTCCAACTCTTCCACGAATCCCAGGTATCCTTCGGAAGTTTCCACGAAGACAGCGGTCAAGTGCATCCTGCGGGCCTCCAATGCCAAGAGAATGTGTCGGGAGTTCGTCAAGCTACCGACTCGACCTCAGGGATGCACGCGAACTGAAGCGGATTTCGCTTCGGGGTCGCAATCGAACTGCACCGTTCCAGTTTTTTCCGCCAAGTCCGCATTGGACGCTTAATTACCGCAGCTTGCGTCAGCTGTCTTGCCGTCTGCCCGCCGGATCCTGGATGCCGATCAATTCAGTTCTCCGTTGCCTGACGACGGCTCGAAGGGAAGCTGCGCCTCTCCACCGTTTCGCGTGAAACGAAACGATGGGCGACCCGTCGATCAGTTGAAGATTACATGGCTCGGCGGCGGCGGCGTCCGCCGATGAAGCTGTCGATCACCATATTCCCGAGATCACCGGCGTTGCAATAAGCCGCAACCCCACCCGTGACTTGGGCCATCTGCTCGACGAAGTTCATCAGTCCCAGGTAGAAGTAGTCTTCCACCAACGCAAAACTGGAAACGTGGATTCCTTCGCCGGCGCAGCGTTTGGCCTCGGCCAGCGTCACCGCGGCCGTCTTCTCACTCGGTGGATAGATCAATAGCACATCGCGCCCTTCGAGATGCGCGGTCGGTTCGCCGTCGGTGATGCAGATGATCTGCCGATTCTGAGCCGGTTGGCGCTTCAGGACGCGGCGAGCAAACTGCAACCCCGCGTGGATGTTGGTAAAGTGCTGGGGCACGAAACTGGGCGGGGAGTCGAGGTTGATGCGCATCCGTACGCGCGGCTCGAAGATGCTCACGGGCTTGGGTGCGGAGTTCAATAGCTCTCGTTCCGTCATCGGGGATGCAAACGAGTAGAATCCGATGACCTGAAGGAAGTCTCCCTGGTATTTGCCGCGGACCAGCGACTGCAGCGCCAACGCCACCTTCTTGGCCGCTCCGTACTTGCCATAGCGGCTCATGCTCCCGGACATATCGATGAGGACCACCGTCGCGCACGCGGTCTGATATTCCGTTTCGTGGACCACCAGATCGTCCTGGGAGATTTGAATGGGCGGCCCATCCTGCCGCCGGGCGAGCGCGTTCTTAAGCGTCTCATGCATGTTCAGATTGGAAACGGGATCGCCATATTGATAAGGCTTGGACTCCTCGTGAATGGTCTGCCCGGCCCCGCGCTGCTGCGTCTCATGTTTGCCAAGCGCGTCCTTCCGGCGAACGTCGAAGAGTTCTTCAAGAGACTTGTTTTCGACGCGTCGCATCCCCCTGGGCGTGACGACATAGCGTCCCTCGGCATCCTTCTCGATGTAGCCCTGCTTCAGCAGTTGGTCCAGGACGTCCGGATGCTCTACTTCCCAGGTCTGGAGCGACTCTAGAACGTCGTCGCCGTACTGCAACAGGTATTCGCTGAGCTTGTCGAAGAGTTCATCCGCCGATTGGGGCGAAAAACTCTGCGATCCGTCCCAGCGGGAAAACTCGTAGGCTGGCATGTCGTACTGCACCCTGGAGAGGAAGTGTTCAGGGATTGTAGCGCAAGCACAACGGTCGCCAACAGCGACACGGGCTTCGGAAAATTGCGCGACTCTGGCTGCCCCTCGGGGGTGGACAGCCCGTATACTTCCTTTTGACGCTCTTCCATGATCCGTTCGATCTTGACGGTCGGCGTTCTGCTGCACCGTCTGTGTCACATCGAGTCGCTTGATGACGCAGGTGTACCTCGTCGAGGCTCCGGGTTCGCAGCGCGACGCGCTCGCGTTTGTTCTTCGCGATGCGCGCATTGCCGTACAGGTCTGCGACGATCCCGGCGGACTCCCCGATGTCTGGCCGCGTGCTGACAAACTGCTGGTCATTGTCGCGGAAGCGCAACTCTCGCAGCTCGAGCCGTTGCAGGCTCGATTTCGGGCGGCGCCGGTGATTGTGTGGGCCCTGCTTGAACCCGGCAGCTTCGCAGGTCTGATTGAAGCGTTGCGGGTGGGAGCCACGGAAGTCGTCAGCAGCGATCGACCGGCGCGCGACGTCGTCGCCCTGGTGCGGTCGGAGCTCTCCAGCCCCTTGGGTCCCGAACCCGACGCCGATTCCTCAGGCGTCACCGTCGAAGTCGTTGGGAGGGCGGGGAGCTTTCGAGTACCCCCGGAGCGGCTGCTTGGGCTGCTCGCGCAAATGTGTGATGACGTGGGACGCCTGCAGCGCCGCTACGCCGCCGAGTTGGAACAACGCCGGCGCGTCGAACAGGCGCTGATGGAGTCGGAGGCGTTCTACCAATCGCTGGTCGAAACGTTGCCCCTGGCCCTGTTCCGAAAGGACATCAACGGCCGCGTCACCTTCGCCAACCAGCGCTTCTGCGAGGTGTTGAAGCGGCCGGCTTCTGAGATCCTCGGCCGCACCGACTACGACTTTTTCCCGCGCGACCTCGCCGAGAAGTATCGGGCCGACGATCGTCGCGTGATGGAGACGCGGCTGAATTTCGAGACGACGGAAGAGTTCCAGACTCCGTCGGGCGAGCAGCGCTACAACCACGTTGTCAAAACCCCGGTGTACGACGCCAATGGAAGACTAGTCGGCATCCAAGGGGTTTTTTCCGATGTGACCGACCGCATTCTGACCGAAACCGCGCTGGAGCAGGAACGCTACCTGCTCGACAGCCTGATGACGAATATTCCCGACAACATTTACTTCAAGGATTCCCAGGGGCGATACCTGCGCATCAATCCCGCAAAGGCGCGGCGTTCGGGTTTGACGAACCCGGCAGACGCGATCGGGCGATCAGATTTCGATTTCTTCCCCGCCGACCACGCCCAGGCGGCCCTTGCCGATGAGCTGCAGGTCTTGCAGTCTGGAGAGCCGCTCATCGGCAAGGAAGAACTGATCTCGTACACCGATGGCACTCAAGCCTGGATGTCGACGACGAAACTCCCGCTCAAAGACCGGCAAGGGCGCGTGATCGGCACCTTCGGCGTCTCTCACGATATCTCGCCCCTCAAGTTGGCGCAGGACGCGCTGCGCCGCGCGGCTGAAGCGGCCGAGGGAGCGAACCGGGCCAAGAGCGATTTCCTGGCAAACATGAGCCACGAAATTCGCACGCCCTTGAATGCCGTGATGGGAATGACTGAACTCGTGCTCGGGACTCCCCTCACTCCTGTGCAGAGGGATTACCTGAAGCTGGTGCATGAATCCGGGGAATCGTTGCTCGCGGTGATCAACGACATCCTCGATTTCTCCAAGATCGAAGCCGGAAAATTCCGCCTCGACCACGCCGCCTTCGAGTTCCGTGAGTTCCTCGGCGACACCTTGAAATCGCTGGGACTCAGGGCGCATCGCAAGGGATTGGAATTGGCGTGTGAAATTGAACCCGAAGTCCCGGAATTCCTGGTCGGCGACGCCAATCGGGTTCGTCAGGTTGTCGTCAACCTCATCGGTAATGCGATCAAGTTCACCGAGACCGGTGAAGTACTCGTCAGCGTGAACGTGGAACCGCCTGCGGCGGAAGAGGCCCCGGATTCCAGCGACGAGACCGTGCAACTGCATTTCCAGGTGGCGGACACCGGGATCGGCATCCCTTCCGAGAAGTTCCAAACCATCTTCGAGGCCTTCGAGCAGGCGGACGCCTCCACAACGCGAAAATTCGGCGGCACGGGATTGGGGCTGGCGATTTCGGCGCGACTCGTCGAATTGATGGGAGGGCGCATCTGGGTCGAAAGCGAGGTGGGGCGCGGCAGCACATTTCATTTCACGGCCACGTTCCAGATCGCCTCGGAACATGCGGAACGGTGCGCGCCGGCGCCGCCGGAGCTGCTACAAGGTCTGCGGGTGCTCGTCGTCGACGACAACAGTACGAACCGGCGAATTCTGGCCGAGATGCTGGCGAGTTGGGGTATGTCCCCGGTGCTTGCCGCGAGCGCCCACGAAGCGTTGTCCGAATTGCGTGCGCAAGCCTCGGCCGACAATCCGTATTCGCTGATCATCACCGACGTCAACATGCCGGAGTTGAGCGGCTTCGATCTGGTCCGCGCCGCCCACGAGGACGGGTCGCTGTGCTGCGGCATCATTGTGATGCTGACGTCGTCCGATCGCTCGGATGATGTCCAGGCCTGCGAACAGTTGGGGGTCGAGACCTATCTCATCAAACCGATCAAGCAGTCCGAACTGTTCAACGCCATTTTGCAGGCGCTGGGCGCCCGGCATGCCGAGGAATGGAAGACTGCCACTATCGCCGCGAATCGGGATGCGGCTCGGTCGCTGCGGATTCTGCTGGCGGAAGACAGCATGATCAATCAGAAGCTCGCCGTAGGATTGCTCGAACGCTGGGGACACACCGTCGACGTGGCTGAAAACGGGTGTCAGGCACTCGCCAAAGTTCAGGCTCGGCGGTACGACCTGGTGCTGATGGACGTGCAGATGCCCGAACTGGACGGACTGGCCGCGACGACCGCCATTCGAGATTGGGAGCGCACCACGGGACTGCCGCGACTGCCGATCGTCGCCATGACGGCCCACGCATTGCCGGGAGATCGTGACCGGTGTCTGGCGGCGGGCATGGACGATTACATCACCAAGCCGATCCGCTCTGAGGTGTTATTCCAATCGCTGGAACTCATCGGGAACGCCTTGACGGCAGCGGATGCCGAGTCCCTGGCGGAAGCTCCGATCGAGAAGGAACTACATTCGGCAGCGGCGATTTCTCCCGATCAAGTTCCCGTGGAGGAGGATGCCGTCCCATTGCAGCTGGTCAACTGGGAACATGTACGGAGCATTGTTGATCATGATGAAACACTGTTGCGGGATATTGCCGACGCTTTCTGTCTGGAGAGCCCGACAATCTGGCAGAGGCTGCAATCCGCCGTCGCCAGCCGGGAAGTCAAGGTCTTCGAGCGCGCCGTGCACACATTGAAGAACTCGTTGGCGACCTTCGGGGCGGAATCGGCTCGACAGTTGGCGATGGACCTGGAGTCCCGCGCGAAGAGAGATCATGCCGTGCCGGCGGAGGAAGACTGTCGCCCCCTGGGAGTCGCCATCTCGGCGGTGGTCGCAGAGCTGACGCACTTTCTGCGGCGCGGCGCAACCGCCGAGAAATTGCAGGTTCGCGCCTGATCGACGGACATCTCGCCGGCAACACCAGAGTCACACCGAGTGGAGGCCTTCACGATGACTGCAGTCCTGGTAGTTGATGATTCCCTCACGGACCGCCGCCTGGCGGGGGGACTGTTGGCTCGGCGGGATGGCTGGGAAATTCATTATGCCACCGATGGTCGCGACGCCCTGGAGCAGATTGAGCTGCACCTCCCTGATCTTGTGGTGACGGATCTCAATATGCCCGAGATCGATGGTCTGGAACTCGTCAGCACGATTCGTCAGCAGTATCCGCTGGTTCCTGTGATCCTGATGACGGCTCAGGGGAGTGAACAGATTGCCGTCCAGGCGCTCCGCACCGGCGCCTCGAGTTACGTTCCCAAGCAACGGTTGTCCGGAGACTTGATGGAGACCGTCGAACAGGTTCTTGCTGTCAGCAAGGCGGACCGGGCGCGGGCTCGCTTGATGCGGAGACTGCGTCAGCAGCAGGTGCGCTTCGAACTGGAGAATGATACCGATCTCGTTTCAACGATGGTCCAGTATTTGCAGGATGCGGTCCTCGGCATGGGAGTCTGCGATGAGGGGGATCGTGTTCGGGTCGGCGTGGCCCTCCAGGAAGCGCTGACGAACGCCTGTTTTCACGGGAACCTGGAGGTGAGTTCCAGTCTTCGCGAGGTGGACCATCACGCTTATTACGATCTGGCCCGCGAACGGACGCAGCAGTCGCCTTATCGGGAACGACGAATTTACGTGTCCGCCGACTTCTCTGAAGGCGAAGCCGCGTTCGTAATCCGCGATGAGGGGCCGGGGTTTGATCGCAGTCTCTTGCCGGACCCCACCGACCCGGTCAATCTGGAAAAGCCTTCGGGGCGCGGACTCCTTCTGATGCAGACCTTCATGGATGAGGTGTTGTACAATGATCAAGGCAACCAGGTGACCTTGATCAAACGACGCAAGCCCCCCGTCGACGCCTCCGCCGGAGCTGACACATGACCCCGCGCCAGTTCTTTCACTCCCACCTTGAACGGGACGTCCTTATCGTCGAGATTCGGCAACCGGTCGGCAGCCTGTCCGCGGACGAGGTGATGACGGAGCTTGATCTGGTGCTTGCCGAAATCAAACGGGCGTCATGTCACCACGTCATCATCGATTTCTGTCAGACCGCCTACTTCGGCTCTTCGCTGCTGGAAGCGCTCCGCATCATCTGGAACACCGTGCATGCCAAGCCGGGGCGCATGATCTTGTGCAATGTGTCGCCGATCGGCAACGAGATCCTGCGCGTCGCCAAGTTTGATCAATTATGGCCGATTGCCGTCGGCCAGGATGAGGCGCTTCAAAGTCTGCAGACGCCCGCTTGACGGCTAACTCCCGGCCTTCATCGGTGACGCGATCAGGACCTGAGTCGAGCGGGCCGCGACCTCCAGTCGCAGTCCCGTGAGGTAATGCGGCGATGCATCGATCGACTCAATGTCTCCCGGGCTGTCGGCTGCCGTGTTGATCATGCGCCGCCATTTCCAGCCGTCCGGCGGCGCGGGCAGTCGAAACTGCAGCGGCTCCCAGAACATGTTGAACACGGCGTAGACGACGTCCACCAAGCCGCTGACTTCGTATAATCTCAGCATGAGTGCCAGCGAGCGGCTGGGGATCGACCAGTCAGGTTGAAACGGCTCGACGCCGTGCCAGGTGACGTCGAGCAAGTCTCCCTCCTGGACATCCCGGCGTCCCGCGTGCATGTTGTGACGTAACGCTGGGTGCCGTTTGCGGAACGCGATGATCTCGCGACAGAAGCGGAACAGCTCGCCTTGCGACTCACGCAGCGACCAGTCGAACCAGGTCAGCTCGCTATCATGGCAGTAAGCATTGTTGTTGCCGGCCTGAGTGCGGCCGACTTCGTCTCCCATCAACAGCATCGGGACCCCCTGGCTGAGGAACAACAGAGCCAGGGCGTTCTTCTGCATTCGTAGCCGCAATGCACGCACGTCCGGATCGTCGGTCGGGCCCTCTACACCGCAGTTCCAGGAGTAGTTGGCGTCGGCGCCGTCGCGATTCTCTTCGCCGTTCGCCAGATTGTGCTTGTACTCATAGCTGAAGAGGTCGGCGAGGGTGAAGCCGTCGTGGCAGGTGATGAAGTTCACCGAGGCGGTGGGGCCGCGCTCCGCATACAGGTCGGGTGAGCCGATCAGCCGCTGCGCCATCTCACCGGCTTGTCCGGGTTCGCCGCGCAGAAAGCGCCGGGCGGTGTCGCGGAATTGACCGTTCCATTCCATCCAGCGCCCGAAGGAGGGAAACGTGCCGACTTGATAGAGGCCGCCGGCGTCCCAGGCCTCGGCGATCAGCTTCGTCCGACTCAGGACGGCGTCGCGGGCCAGCGACTCCAGAAGCGGGGGATTGGGGAGCGGCCTGCCGGTCGAGTCGCGTCCCAGGATGCTGGCCAGGTCGAACCGAAAGCCGTCGATATGATACTCGGTGACCCAGTGCCGCAGGCATGTCCTCACGAACTCGCGCACCACCGGATGGTTGCAGTTCACCGTGTTGCCGCAGCCGCTGAAGTTGAGGTACGAGCCCTCGGGAGAGAGCATGTAGTAGACTTGATTGTCGAGTCCGCGAAAGGAAAGCGTCGGACCCCCATCACCCAGCTCGGCGGTGTGATTAAATACGACGTCCAATATCACTTCAATCTGGTGCTGGTGCAGGTCCATGATCAGAGTCTTCAATTCATCGACCTGGAATCCCAGCGAACTGGTGGCTGCAAAGCCGGATTTTGGGGCGCAGAATGCCAGCGTGCTGTAGCCCCAATAATTCAATAACTGCGCACCATCGACGGGATTTACATGCTCATTTTCGCACTCATCGAATTCAAAGATGGGCATGAGTTCCACACAGTTGACCCCCAGCTCCTTCAGGTAGGGGATCTTGTCGCGCAGCCCCGCAAACGTTCCCGGAAACTGCACCTGCGATGTGGGGCTGTTCGTGAATCCCCGCACATGCATTTCGTAAATGACCAGATCTTCCACGGCGAGTTCGAGGGGACGATCGCCGTTCCAGTCGAAATCATGCGGGATGATCCGCGAGCGCACCTGCCGGCGCAGTCCTGAAGGCGGACGTTCTCCCCAGACTTCGATCCCGGAAAGACTCTGGGCCAGCGGATCGATCAGGGGCAGCGCCTGCTGAAAGCGATGTCCCTCGCCGGGTGCCCAGGGGCCGTCGACGCGGAGCGTATATTCGATGTCATCAATGTCCAGATCGAAGACGGTCATCGCCCAGATGTCGCCAATGCGAAACTCTTCCGGGATCGGCAACTCCGCGAATGGTTCATTCATGCCGGGGCGGTGCAGAACCAGCGTCACCTGCTCGGCGTGACCGGAAAAGACGGAAAAATTGACTCCCCGCGGCACCAGCGACGCACCGAACGGAATCGCATCCCCTCGACGGACTCCGAAGCCGCTGATCGTCCGAACAGGATAAGCGTTGAGCCGGAAGTCCACCCCGCCGGGAAGCACCGGAACCTGGTCGTCGGTTTGCAGACGCTGAAACAGGGGCAGGAACCCCACGGCTTCCACCATTCTCACCAGAGGCGAGGGAACGCCTCGCGCGGTCAGTCGACAACCAATCGAGCGGCCGTAGCGAGCCAGCAGCAACAAGCGACGCAGCGAAACGCTCGTCAGTTGTTCGACCAGGGTGAAATCGAGAACGACGTCTCCTTCCGGCTGCAGCAGTTCGCGAATTTTCTGCTGCACCTCATCCGGGAGATGACCTTCCAGCCGACCGCTGAGCCACACGACGACATGGCCGTCGATCCGCTCGATTCTGACTTCCACCCGCGTGCTCGCTTTCGTGCTCGATCAACCCTGAGTGCGCCCGGTCCCCCGGAGGGAGCGGCGCCCCGGGTTTCACGAAGGAATGGTAGCGTCGACGCGCAACGGCGGGCCACTCAGTCCATTGGGTGTCATCCCGCATTTCCGATGAAGACGGTTCACAAACGGGTGATCCGATATCCGGGATGTACGCCGTCGAACAACTCCGGCAGCAGCCGAGTCCCCAGTCCCGGACCTATCGGCAGGTTGGCATGCCCATCGACAATCTGTACGTTCGTGTCGATCAACTGCGGGTAGAGCGTGCGGATGTGTGCCCGCACCGTTTCCTGCCACATGACGTTCGGCACCGCCGCGGCGACCTGCAGTCCGCTGAAGAGCGTGAGGGGGCCGGTGCAGTCATGCATCAGCGTCGGGATGTTGTCGATCTGGGCCAACTCGGCAATCCGTCTGGTTTCGCTGATCCCGCCGACCCAGGTTGGGTCTGCCATCACGTAATCCGCCGCGCGACGTTGCAACAGGCGGCGATACGACTCGCGCGTCACCAGCATCTCGCTGATCGCTAGCGGGACGCCGCCGCGCTCTCGTAGAATCTCGAGAGACTCGACGCAGTCCGGTCGCAGCACATCTTCGAGCCATAGGGGTCTGAGTTCGCGAATCGCCTCGCAAATACGCGTTGCAGCTGGTAGTGAAAAGAAGCCGTGACCGTCGAACATCAGTTCGATGCGATCTCCCACGCGGTCGCGGACTTCATGCAACTGTTGAAACGCCAGTTTCAGCTCTCCCGGGCGGATGTACTGGCCGCCGGAACGTTGGTAGACGCCGTCCAGAGTCCAGACTTTCATCGCCGAGTAACCCTCCGCGAGAAGTTCTTCCGCGAGGTCCCCCGCGGCGTGCTGGCTCTTCCAGTTGTCTTCCAGGGGGCCGGGTTGACCGGGATCGCCATGTCCTGGCCAGCCCTGTGCGTCCGGTGCTCCCTTGGGCCGTCGCCCGTAGGACGGGCCGCCGCAACTGTTGTAGACAGGAATCCGATCGCGCACGGGACCGCCAAGCAGTCGCCAGATGGGCTGTTGCAACATCTGGCCGGCGATGTCCCACAGGGCGAGGTCAATTGCCGAGATCGCCCGCATCTCGGCCCCGAAGCCGCCAAATGAGGCACAGCGTTCGTAGAAGAAACGCCAATGGCTTTCGATCGCGAGCGCATCGGAACCAAGCAGCCGGCGCGACATCCAGTCGTGGAGGGTGGAGGCGACGGCGTGGGGCAAATAGTACGACTCGCCGTGACCGATCACCGGCTGACCGTTCACCGCACCCGCGTCAGTATGGATCCGCAGCAGCACCAGCCCGGCCATAATGTCATGCGGAATCAACGTCTCGACGGCCGTAATCTTCGGGCCGCATCGAAAGGCGTGTTCTTGAATGATGCTGGAAGCCAAGGATCGAGTTGCGGCTGGTTCAGGCATGGGGCGCGTGGTGCCTTGAGGATGATGCGGGCCGAAGATTCGAGTACCCGAAGTTGAATTCCATGGAAACGCTGAAATCCGCAAATGGACAACATAGCAGCATCGAGCGACGATCCCGGTGTTGTAGTAAGATTATCAATATTCCATTGCGAACTAATGAATTGCATCGCGGTTATGAATGATCATGCCTCCGCCGCTGTCGCAGCTCCTCCAGCCGCGACGCCATTTGGGCCTCGTAGCCGCGCGTGGTTGGATGATAATACTCACGATCAATCCCCAGGTAGTCCTGGTCCACCCAGCCGTCTGGGGCCGCGTGGGGATTGTGATAGCCTTGTCCATGTCCCAGGCGGGCGGCGCCGGCGTAGTGCTTGTCGCGCAGATGTTGCGGCACCGGCTGCAGACGGTGCTTGCGGATGTCGTCGATCGCCGCATCGATGGCCGCATAGGATGCATTCGACTTGGGGGCCAACGCCAAATACGTCACCGCTTGCGCCAGCGGAATTCGTCCCTCGGGCATCCCGATGAACTCCACCGCGTCCGCCGCGGCCTGGGCGATCATCAGCCCTCGCGGATCCGCATTGCCAATGTCCTCAGCGGCGGCGATCACCAGTCTTCGGGCAATGAACCGCGGGTCTTCCCCCGCTTCCAACATTCGCGCCAACCAATAGATGGCGGCGTCGGGATCGCTGCCGCGGATGCTCTTGATGAAGGCGCTCGCCGCATCGTAATGCTCATCCCCCAGGTGATCGTAGCGGATCGCCTTCTTCCCCAGTGCAGCCTCCGCCGTCGTGAGGTCCAAATGGCGCTGCGCTTGCGGGAGCGAGAGAACCGCAACTTCCAGGGCCGTCAATGCTCGACGAACATCTCCGTCGCATCGCTCCGAGAGCAGGTCCAGGGCTGTTTCGTCGGCGGTGACTTCCGCGTCGCCCAAGCCGCGCTCCCGGTCGGTCAACGCCCGCTTCAGGACCGGCTTGATGTCGGCTGCCGCCACTGCTTCCAGCTCGAAAATCTGGCTGCGGCTGAGCAGTGGTGAAATCAACGCAAAGAAGGGGTTTGCGGTCGTCGCCGCTACGAGCGACACGATGCCGTTTTCGACGTCGGGCAACAAGACATTCTGCTGCTGCTTGTTGAAGTGATGCAACTCGTCGATGAACAGGACCGCGGGGCGCCCGCCGGCCTCAACTTCGCTGCGGGCCGCGTCGAGGAGATCGCGGAGCTCTTTCACGCCGGCTGCCGCAGCATTCACCGAGACGAAACGGCGGTCGGTGTGCTTGGCAATCAGTTCTGCGAGACTGGTCTTCCCTACGCCGGGAGGACCGTAGAAGACGACCGACACGATCCGGTCGGTATCGATCAACCTCCGCAGGAGCTGACCGGGGGCCAATAGCTGCTGTTGCCCGGCGACCTCGTCGAGAGTCCGGGGCCGCATGCGGGCCGCCAGCGGCCGCACTGCCTGCCGTCGTTCGGCTTCGAGCCGATCGAACAGGCCCATCGAAATGCGACCTCCGAAGAAAAGAAGAAGAAACCTCCGCGAGTGCCGGTGGGCGTTGAGGTTCTGAACCCTTGGAGTTCAGGGGGATGCCGAAGATCCGGGTTGTGTGAGCCGGCGAGCGTTCCGAAGAACGATCGGCGGATTTACACGCGGCCGAACCGATCCGACATCCTTTGAAGTATTTGTAGGGTCAACGCACAAGGCCCGTGTCGAACACCGCAGAGGATTCTCGAATCCAAAGGACTCTCATTCCACGCTATCGCAGGGTCGAACGATCCGCAAGCAGGAACCCCGGTGGTTCGTCGTTTCTTGACCAACCGATTTCCCACGGTCGCGACAAGTTCACACCGTCGTCGTCACCAAGTCTCGTCGAAGACCCGTGGTTCCAATTCGCGCGTGCTCAGGTCCAGCGCGATCACCACTGTTCGTTCACCACTCCCGTCTTCCGAGGTGGACACGATGGGAACGACCTGGCGTCCGGCGACAAGAGGCAGTCGGTGTTGGAAACGACCGTCGCGGGCTACGGACAACGGCTTCGACATCAGCGTCAAGGCCGCGTTGCCCTCGGTCACGCCGTGGACGAGCAGCTCCAACTCGATCCCCAGGCGCGGCACTCCCACGGAAGGGAGTGGAATTTTGGCGGAAGAATCGCTGGAACGGTCGGCGAAGCGAACGTGCAGCCCGCCGAAGGATTCGGGCATTGCCGCCGTCGTGAACTCGCCGTCCCTGCGTCGAGGAGTCCCCGAGTGTGTTGATGTCGCCGCCACCGTCGACTCCACGGCGTTGCTCCGCAGCCGCGAGGGAATGAGCGGGCGCGATCGCAGCATCAGGTGAAACCGACCGGCGGGACTGCGATAGCCGATGGCGATCCGATAGGTGGCATCTGCATCGGGAACACGGACGAACCAGACGGGAGCGCCTGACTGCAACAGGTAATCGGTCGACTGGTCTGCGGGGTCTCCCTCATCGTTGGGGGTGACGTCGGTCAGTTGCAGCACCGGGACAGCGGAATGCCAGTCGGTTCCCAACGCGGCTTCCGCTCGGTCGCGCGTGGCCGGAGTGACCTGCCAGGAAATCCGCAGCCAGGCATCGTCCACGACTTGCACGTGCAGGGCATCCTGATCGATCGGGCAATCGACGGTGGTCTGATCCGACCGCCGAGTGCCTCGAGAACGGTAGCTGCTGCCCCGACGTTCAGGCGACGATTTCGATGGAGACCGCGGCGTTTCCTTCGCCGCCGCTGCTCCTTGGATTGCAGTCTGAGACTTGGTGGGTGAGACCAAAGCCGCAATCAAGTCCTGCTTGCGCAGTTGACGGATGTTCGTAACACCCTGGCGGCGGGCCAGGTTTTCAAGTTCCTTGCGAGAAAATTCGCGGAGGCGATCTGGGCTCATGGTCAGGAGACTCCCCAGGTGGGTCGGAAGTCACGTCAACTGTGACGAGGCTTCCAGTCATCCCTGACCGGCGGTGGAACGGAGCGAAATTTGGGAACTGCCCTCAACAACTTCGGGCTTGTTGAGGGCCGGATTGGACGGCGAACCGAGGGCGACGTGTTCAGTCAACATCCATGCCGGTGCGGGAGTCTGCCTGACTCCAGCCTCGCGAGAGCCGTTCCACAAATCGCCGTGGAGGGGTACAGAGGCCTCCGAGAAACACAGTGGTAACGCTGCGGAAAAGAAACGTCAAGATGAGTTTTTCGCGGAAATCACAGCGGCGAACAACGCCGCCTCTGGAAAATGACCATTGAGAGAAGCTGCGGCGAACGGGGAGTTCAGTGGGGAGTTTGTTGAAGATCGAATTAACCTGTGCGCTGCCGTGTTTTCACTCAATGTGTTTTAAGATGCTGGAATCGGGGGCGGCTTCCGTCGGTAGCATTGACATCCACGCCGCTGGGCGTCGGAACGGCATCCTTGGAACTACTGAATGACTCGGCTAGACTGACAGATGCGCTGTCAAGGACTAGCGAGGTGGACTCATGAACTGCGTCGCTCCGCAGTGGGATGGCAGCGCCCCAGGGTGCGGACTTCGCCGGATCATTTTTCTGGCGATTCTGACGGCATCTTGCGGGGAGTCCTGGGTCTCGGCTCAGGGTTTCGCCCCGTCCGAGGTCAACCGACGACTGGCGACTCTCCCCAACCTTCGAGCCACCTTGTTTGCGTCGGAGCCGCTGGTTCGGCAGCCGATTCTCGTCAAATGCGATCCGCGCGGCCGGTTGTGGACGATTCAGTACCTGCAATACCCCAGTCCGGCAGGGCTGCAGCGGGTGAAGACTGATCGCTGGTCACGCACGGTCTACGACCGGGTTCCCGAGCCGCCGCCGCGTGGTCCGCGCGGAGCCGATGTCATCTCGATCGTGGAAGATCACGATGGCGATGGCGTTGCGGAGTCGGTCCGACACATCATCGAAGGTCTCAATCTCGCGACCGGTCTTGAGTTCGGTCACGGCGGTCTGTTTGTCATGCAGGCGCCGTATCTGCTGTTCTATCCCGACGCCAATCGCGATGACGTTCCCGATCGGGACCCCGACGTCCTCCTCACCGGCTTCGGGATCGAAGACGCCCAGTCGATGCCCAATCATCTCACATGGGGACCGGATGGCTGGCTGTACGGCGTCACGGGGAGCACTTCGACCAACGTCGTGCGCGAGCGGGAGTTCCAACAGGCGGTATGGCGCTATCACCCGCGAACCAGGGAGTTTGAACTCTTCTGCGAAGGGGGAAGCAACCTGTTTGGTCTGACGTTCGACGCCCTCGGCCAACTGTTCTTCAGTTCCAACGGCGGGCAGGTCTGCTATCACGGCGTGCAGGGAGCGTACTACGAGAAAAGCTTCGGCAAGCACGGGTCGCTGCACAATCTGTACGCATATGGCTGGTTTACGGAAATCAAAAAACTGACGCCGCAACTCGGCGGACCCACCACCGGCGGCACGATCTATCTCGGGAAATCTCTCGATGATCCCTTGCGCCGCACGTTCGTCGCAGGAGACTTTCTCGGACACACCGTCTCGTGGTGGAAGATTCAGCCGCGCGGGTCCACCTTCGAAATTGCACGCGGCGGAACTCTGCTCAATCCGCACGATTCCTGGTCGGGACCGACGGACGTGTGCTACGGACCCGACGGCTCGATCTATGTCAGCGATTTCTACGACCAGCGCACCGCCCATCCTGACCCCGATGCTCAATGGGATCGCTCCAACGGTAGAATCTATCGAATCACACTCCCCAACTCAGACGGCGCCGCTGCAGTAGATCTGGAAGCGTTGCCCAATCAGGAGCTGCTCCCCTTTCTCACGCACGAAAATCATTGGTATCGACAACGCGCACGCGTGATCCTGTCGGAACGCCAGGATGCCAGCCTCTGGCCCAGACTGCGGGATATGGCGCTGAGATCGGAAGCCCCCGAGGACGCGCTTTCGGGACTTTGGGCACTGGCGGTGTCCGGGGGGCTTGACGACGCAACCGCACGCGTGATGCTTGATCATCCCTTAGCCGATGTTCGGGCGTGGACCGTGCGGCTCCTGGGAGATCGTTGTACGTTGTCGGCGGAGGTGTCCGAACGCTGCCGCCAACTCGCGGAGAGCGACCCTGCCCTCGTAGTTCGCAGTCAGTTGGCCTCATCCGCACAACGGGTTTCGGGGGCCATGGCTGTCCCGTGGCTGCTGGCCCTCCTGGATCGAGGACTGGACGGGGAAGATCCGTATATCCCGTGGCTGATCTGGTGGGGCCTGGAACGTCACGCCCTCTCCTCGCGTGACCTGTTGGTTGCGACTTGGAACGATCCCCGGCGCGCCGGGGCGGCGATGTTCGTGGCGCAGCGGGATCGACTCGTGAGACGCTATGCCGCGGCTGACTCGATCGAGGCGGAAACGGCTGCCCTGGATCTCATCCGGGGTGCGACCGCGGATGAGCAGAGCCGACTTCTGGCGGCCTTGTCGCAAGGATTGTCGGAGCGCACCGTGCAAGTGCAGCGACCGGGTCAGGGGGCGCTCTTCTCCTCTCAGGCAGCCGTCAGCGATGCCGCACCTTCGGCCGCCAATCGCGTGACGATCCGAGCCCAGCTTCAGGAGTTTCTCCAGCAGGAATGGGCGCGACAACCGACAGAGACCATTCGCTTTCAGCTAGCGTTGCAAACCGGCTTGCCCGGGGCCGCAGAGCAGGCGATTCGGATGGCCCGTGATCCGGCGCTGGCCGCGGAGCAACGCAGTGCGGCCCTGCAACTTCTGCAACCGTTTGCCGACCAAGAGGCCTCTGAGGCCTTGCTGCCGCTGATTGTCGACGAGCAACCCGAAGCCCTGCTGCTCGCGGCATTGCCGATTGTGGCCCGTACAAAGTCGCCCGGACTTGTCAAACCGCTCCTGAACCTTGCCGACAATTCGTCGGCCGCGATTCGCCGGCACGCACGAGAAGTACTTTTCAGTCGTCCGAGAACAGCCAAGGCCTACCTTGAAAGGGTCGCCGCTCGAAGCTACGTGCCGGATGACGTCGCGCTGTCGGAATTGCGCGGATTGGCGGTCCATGGCGATGGGGAAATCAATCGACTGGTCCGTCAGCTCTGGGGCAATCTCACGGCGGGCACACCCGAGGAAAAACTGGCGGAGATGCGGCGGCTCAATAATGATCTGCGTGCGGGAGTCGGCAATGTCATGCGAGGACACTCGCTTTTTAAACAGCACTGTGCCGTGTGCCATCGGCTGTTTGGCGACGGGGGCGCAATTGGCCCGGATCTGACGAACACCAGTCGCGCCGATCGCGAGTTCCTGCTGGCCAGCCTGGTTGATCCCAGCGCTGTCATTAAGCGGCAATACCTGACGTCGACAATCGCCACGACGAACGGGCAAACCTGGAACGGCCTCATCGCAGCGGAAGACGCCGGGAGCGTGACCCTGATCGATTCCCGCGGCGAACGACGGGCGATTCCGCGGGCCGACATTGAAGAGATTGTCGAGTCCTCTGTCTCGCTGATGCCCGAAAAACTCATCGAAAAGCTATCGCCGCAACAATTGCGGGATTTGTTTGCGTACCTGCAGTCAACGCCACCGAGTCCATGAACCGTTTTGTGCGCCGCGGCTCTGTGAGCCGTGCGGGCGCTTTGCAACGCTTTCACAATCCGCACGGCTCTCAGAGCCGCGGCACACGGTCGATGGGGGATTGATCAGCAATCCGGGAGCTGACAGATGCCACTTTCGCGACGAACGTTTCTGCAGACTGCCGCGGCTCTCGGAGCTGGTTCGCTGGGGTCGTTTGCTGCGCCTGCCCGAAAGGCACAGATCGCGATCACTCTCGATCTGGAGATGAGCGCCCAGTATCCCCGCGCTGGAATGACGGAATGGAACTACGAGAAGGGGAACCTCGACGAACCGACGAAGGCGTATGCACTGGAAGCGGGCAAACTCGTCAAGGCGCGAGGAAGTGTGCTCCACTACTTCTGCGTCGGACGCGTCCTCGAACAGCCCAACATCGACTGGCTCAAGGAACTGCATGCCTCGGGGCACCCGATCGGCAATCATACGTACGACCACGTCTACGTCCTGGCGCAAACCCCCGAACAGACGCAGTTTCGCTTTCAGCGATCGCCGTGGCTTGTGGAGGGTCTCTCGGCCCGGGAGATCATTGAACGCAACGTGCGCCTGGGGCATGTCGCGATGACGCAGCGAGCGGGGATTACTGTCCATGGCTTCCGCACCCCCGGCGGATTCGCCGACGGCCTGGATGATCGAGCCGACGTGCAGGACTTGCTGCTCGGTTGCGGCTATCCCTGGGTCAGCAGCAAATATCCACGCCACGACACCGGGAAGCCGGGAGAGCAGCCCGACGCTGCTGTCTATGCGAATATCGTTGCGGCGCAGGCGGCGGCGCAACCGTTCGTCTACCCGAGCGGACTCATCGAGATCCCGATGAGCCCCATCAGCGACGTGAACGCCTTCCGCTCGAACCATTGGAAACTCGACTGGTTCCTGGAAGCCATTCGGCGCGGGGTGACGTGGGCGATCGAAAATCGCGCCGTCTATGACTTCTTGGCGCACCCGTCGTGCCTCGTGGTGGAAGATCCGGAATTCGCCGCAATCCGGCTCATCTGCGACCTCGTCGCGGCCGCCGGAGACCGAGCGGAGATTGTGGGACTCGACAAGATCGCGGCCGCGCTCAAGACTCCATAACCAGCAACCCGCCCGCAGCGCCAGCCAGGGCGTATTCGATATTCATTCGCCCTGGCCGGCGCTGCGGGCGGGCCTACAGGATTCCTCACATGCCATTTCGTCTGACACGTCTTTCTGTGGTGTGGATCGCCGCCTGCGCGACATGCGCTGTCGCTGCGGAACCCTCGGCCTCCCCGAAACGCGTCTACCAGAACACCCTTAAGAAGCTCGAAAATCCGTCCCCTCTACTGGCGGACCACCCCGAGTTCTTCCAGCCCATCGAAGAGGAGACGCGGTACGAAGCTCCTGTGCTGGTGGATGATCCCGCAGCGACGATCGACGTCCGTGCCTGGCGGTTTTCGTACAATGCGCGAGGGATCATCGAAATGCCGAATCGTCTCAATGGGGCGGAGACCGCGGTGATCATGGTCCATCCCTGGGGAATCGACGACGGCCAGGGCTGGAAAACTCCCGAACCGGCGGGCGTCTGCGACTTCTGCACCCCCACCAAGAATCATCTCGCGGCCGAACATACCAAACAGGTTATCGATCCCTTCCTGATTCGCCTGCGTTCGCACGTGGCCTTCACGATGTTCAGCCTTCCAGGGGGCGAAGACCCGATCCGCAAGCAGATGTACCGCTCAATTCACGGCCGGCCCACCGACGCCGATCGCCTGCAGGGACGCAAGCAACTCCATGCAGCTCTCAATTCGTTCGACTACCGCGGGGAAGCGTTGCCGGCGACGTTGGCGTTGACGTCATCGACGCCAGTGATTGACTATTTCCAGCAGTTCCCCGGTCTCGACGCCTCGGCGAGGTACAACCATGAAGGCTTCTGGCAACTGCCGATCCCGGTCACCAACGACGTCACCGTCCACCCGGACGACGTGGTGATCTACGACACGGAAGGCTACGCCCCGCTGCGCGATTTCCTCAAAGCCAACGGCGTCCGCCACGTGCTCCTCACCGGCTATGCCACCGACATGTGCTACTGCAAGACGACAGCCGGCTACGAAAACCTGTCGCGCGATTTCAACGTCTTCCTCGTCGGAGATGCGTCCTTGTCGACCTTCCCGTCCAACATCACGCCGCGCTACGCCACCAACGCCGCCATCTCGTTCGCGGCCCTCAACCAATTGGTGACGCAAGCGTCGTGGGTGCAGGTGCGGGATGAGAATTCGAGGAGTCGGTGACTGCCGGTGGGTTGGCGACACTGCAGTTCGATGCGTTCGAGAGAACCCGAAAGCAGTTCCGCGTGGCGGACAGGCATCCGGGGGCATCGCCATGCGCCGGCCGTCGGCGCTTCCACCGATTCACCGATCACCGACGGACGCTGGATGGTTGCGGTGTGTGGTCCATGGCCTTCTTCCCTGGAACGGGCTGGGAACTTGCAGGGATGTTTGCAGATGATCCTGTCTACCGGTTCGGGGTGAATCAAGAGTCCGACGGAGGCGGCGCGTGTCGGGCTGACGCACATTGCGAAAACATGTCGCGCTGACGCGCGCCTGATGAAGGGCGAATCACCCCAGCCGAAACAGCCCTTTTGCATTTTCGTAGAGGATCTTCCGTTCGATCGCCTTGTTCGGCGCGAACCGGCGAATGGCGGCGATGGTCTGGGAGCCCTGGCAGGCGGGGCCGCTGCCGACGCGATCGTCGCAGTCGCTGCCGTAGAGGACCTTTGACCGGTGGCGGTCGAGGAAACCGCGGGTGTGCTCCTCGTCGCGCAACAGCGCGTTCAGACCCGACCCGGCCGACATGTCGGCGAACATATTAGGGTAGTCGGCAAGATAGCGGTCGGTGAGGCCGCCGGGGGTCACCGGGCCTTTGGGGTAGAGGACGGTCTGGTCGGCGTGGTTCTTGTCGATGTTCGCCCACCACGTTTGGGCGTGGCCGATGAACGTCGTCTTAGGGAATTTCTCCAACATCCTCGGCAACCGTTCGAAACCGGTGTTGTAGGTGCCGTGTTGGAGGTGCATCAGGATCGGTACGCCGTAGTCGGCGGCCATGGCGTAGAGGATCTGGCTTTCGCGGGAGTCGAGTTCCACGCCGAACTTCTGCTCGCCGATGATGACGCCGCCGAGGTCAAGGTACTTGGCGATCTCGGCTCGGGCTTCAGGGAAATCGGTGACGTCGTTGGCCCCAAAATAGACCTCGCCGGGGAATTGACGGGCCATCGCCAGTGCCGTCTCGTTGCCCCCCGCGCCAACGCCCCCGAGGCCATTGTGTTTGCCGTCGGCGGTGGAGGGACGCTGCGTGGGCCGACCCGCGGGGAGCAGAATCGTCTGCGTGACCCCCATCGCCCGCTGATGGGCGAGCAGCTGGGCATTCGTCCGCTCGCGGTAGTTGGTGTGCTGGTGGATGTCGATGATCGGCTCGGCGACAGCCGGGTCGGCGGCTTGCCCGGAGCGTGGGCCGAAAGACAGAGCGACGCCTGACAGCGCGGCGGCGAGGAACTCGCGACGGGAGGGTGAAGTCATCGCACGATCCTTCCTTCAAGGGGCGAACTCGGAACGCTCAGCGGAGGCGATCAGTCGGTCCATCCAGCGCTGAACCTGCAGGGCGTCGGTGTAGGCGGCTCCAGCCGGAACTGCGGCGGTCCCGCGCACAACTCGGCAGAAGCGGCGGAGTTCTTCCGCCATCATGCCCGTGGGGCCGTCGCTGTCAGTGCGAATCTCGAGGGGCATCGGCCACCGAGCGCGTTCGTCCCAGACGTCGATCGGACGGGGATTGGGTGAGATCCGCGCCGACCAGCCGTCGCCGAAGACCTCCATCCGATCGAACCCGCGCGGCGCCATACCGGCAGGGGTAAGGTACGAGGCGGCGAACGAGGCCAGCGTGCCGTTGGGCCATTGCAGTTGGGCCAGAGCGGCATCAATTGCGCCGGAGGGCGTGCGATGATACTGAGCCGAAAAGCGCGACGGTTCGGCGCGGTTCATCAGGACCTGCGCGCAGTACAGGTCGTGCACCATCGTGGCGACGAGGGGATTCTCGCCGGGGAAGTCGTGAACGATGCTGGCGGGTCGATGCCGGGCGCAGTCGATGAAGGCGATCGATCCCCGGCGCTCAGCCTCGGTACGCAGATGGCGGAATTCGCTGTTGAACAACAGGATATGACCGAGCATCAGGTTGGAAGAATCGGATTTCACAAGCGGGGCGAGTCGTTCGGCGTCGATGGTGGATTCCGCGACCGGCTTTTCGAGGAGCACGGCATGCCCCGCGCGGAGGAGTTTTTCAGTAACGCGGACATGGTCGCTGGTGGAACAGGCGACGACCCACGCCTCGGCGCCTGACTCGGCGACGGCCTGATCGACATCCAGATACTCCGGCACTTCTGGGAGTTCACGGTGCAGTGCGTCGAGACTGACCTGTCGCCTAGCCACGACCGCGACCAGTTGCGCTTCGGCGAGGCCGGCGATCGTCAGTGAATGGAGCCTGCCAAAGCGGCCCAGGCCAATGACGCCGAGTCGGACCGGTTCGCGGCTGTTGACGGCTTCGGGCATGGGATCACTGCGCTCCCGCCCGCGCCCTGGCGACTGCGAAGTCAACCAGCTCTTGGCAATGGAAGAAACCTTCCCAGAAATTGTGGCCCTGGCCTTCAATGACGAGCAGGGTGACCAGATCCTCCGCCCCGGCGGCGCGATAGCGGGCGGCGAACTCGGCGGAGTTTTCCTTGAGCGGCACGACGTCGTCTTGGTCTCCGTGTATGAACAGGACCGGAACTTTCGCCTTCGCCAGAACGCCCACCCGTTCGATGGGGTTGTGTTCAGCCAACTGGGCTTCCAACTCGGCAGGGGTCAACTGATACGCGGGAGCGGCGTTTGTCAGTTTGGGATAGGTTCGCAGATCAAAGACCGGATAAATCCCGGCGATGCCGGCGACTTTGTCGGGATGAGCGCCAGCCCAGCTGGTGACCCAGAGTCCCCCGCGGCTGCGGCCGAGCAGGCAGGGCTTGGCAGCGAATCCCCGCTTGGTGGTAACTTCGTCGTAGAACGCCGTGAAGAGTTCCCGACTGCGGGGGCTGCCGAAACCTTCACCAACGTCGATTCCAGCGACCGCGATTCCCGCGTCGAGGAACTTCTGGTGCATCCACGTTTCATGCACGTCGGGATAACCGGCGAGCGTGGGAGCATAGAAGATCCACGGCTGCGGACGCTGCCGCTTGCCAATTTCCGGCCAGAGAATGAACGCGGGCCGCTCGGCCACCAGGAAGGACTCGCCGGGGAGGATCAGCTTCTTGATCGGCGGGGAAGGGTCATCGGCGGCGAGGCCCGCCGTGAAAAGCTGGGCGAAGCCGATGGAGAACACGGTGATCACGAGCAGGAGCTTTCGGGATGCACGCATCGCAGAGATACTCTGGAGTGATTCGAAAATGCGAAAGCCCAGCATCCAAGGCGATGCCGGGCTTCAGGAGAGTCAGGCCAGGATCAGTCCGGCCGAGATGTCGATCCAGGTGTGGAATTCACTA
>JANRLN010000152.1:0-3437 GCA_033762515.1 Planctomycetaceae bacterium | reverse complement strand
CAAGCCCGCGACTCTCTGCTCAACGACGGGATTCTGCATCTGGCGGACTTCGCACACCAATGGCTTCGGCGTCAAAACCTCAAAGTTAACTGCGACCTTCAGTTCACGCCGACGATTTGGATCGAATCCATCCTCGAACAGTCAAAGGGGCGTTCCGGAGGCAAGGTCGAGCAGCACTTGATTGGGGCCAAGCTGGAACGCCGTTTTCCCAATGACGCCATCGAGAATCATGCAGGACATGCCGGCGACGCCCAAACCGGCCGATTGGGCGACTTCACCCTCGGTAACACGGTGTACCACGTAACGGCGTCACCGGGTCTATCAGTGATCGACAAATGCGGTCGGAATCTCGCCGCTGGTCAGCGTCCCATCCTGCTGGTCCCGCGAGCTGGGATTTCCAGGGCGATTGCATTGGCGGAAGAGCGCCAACTGGAAAGACGGATCATGATCTCGGCCATAGAAGACTTTATTGGTCTCAATATCGTCGAGATGGCTCTGGGAAGAGACTCCGAGTTTTTGACCATTCTTAAGGAAATCGTGGACATTTATAATCGACGTCTGCGTGCGGTCGAAACGGACTTGTCGCTGCAGATCGAGGTCGATTAGAGACGGGATCGGCGGCTGAACTGTGGACAATCTTTCGGCTGAGAACCGACGAAAGGCCATGGTCGCTGTAAAGAGTCGCGACACTCTTCCGGAGCGAAGGGTTCGATCTCTGCTGCACCAGATGGGTTTTCGATTTCGAGTTTGTCGCAGGGATCTGCCGGGGTGTCCGGACATCGTGCTTCCGAGATACGGCACCGTCATCTTCGTGCATGGGTGCTTTTGGCATCGTCACGCATGCCGCCGCGGCCGCAAGCTGCCGCAGACGAATTCTGAGTACTGGCGCTTAAAAATTCAGCGAAACCAGGAACGTGATCGACGAGTCAGAACTGAACTTAGAGAACTCGGTTGGCGAGTGTTGATTGTATGGGAGTGTCAGACTGGCAATCGAGATTTTCCGGAGCGGCTGAAGCGTCGCATCCTCGGTGAGTAGGTCGAGGAGTCGGGTCCAGTTTTATGGAGTCCGCGTTGTGCTCGGGTTTCCCGACCCCGCACAAGCGGCCAACCGAAGGTCTCCTCCCGCATTTTTCTTCCATGCCCTACTGCGCACGGGAGACCTGCGGTCGGGCTGTGTGGCGCGGTCGGAGACAGGCCACAGGGCAGCCATACTTCATTGACCTGCCAACGCACGGCATAACGCTTCCTCAGCCCCGAAGGGGCGACCGACTGTAGCCACGGGTGGAGCGGCGCGGCGACGCCGGTCGCCCGCCGCGGAACCCGTGGAAGCAGGGCCAAATTCGCGCGCAGCCCCAGAGGGGCGCTGGAATCGCTGAGACGCACGCAGGCGTCAGCAGACCGGACATCTCGGCGAACTTCCGCTGCCTTTCCAGGGCAGGCCGCATGCACGATCACGTTCCACGGGTTCCGCTCCGTCCGTCTGCCGACGGACTCCGCTCCACCCGTGGCTACATCCGCATGTCCCTCCGGGGCGAATGCTAAAACGCGAGAACGCGAGACTCCGGTCGCTGACTCTCGCGGCTCGCCAACACGCCGCTTCGACTCGCTTGTGCGGGGTCAGGAGACCCGCGCACAACGCGATTCACGCGTCTCGGGGACGAAGACCTCATCACGCGTGCGAGACCGCCAGCAGCGGTCGGCGCTGGGTCTGGCGATCGAAGGCCCGCTGGCGTTCGTCGCGGGTGTCGTTAAAGACGTGTCGCAGCAGGCGTTCCTGGGCGTCGGTCAGTTCCACGTTGCGGCGGTTCATCGCAGCGCGTGCCGTGGCGATGCAGGCGTCCATCGGAAAACCGTCGGTGATTTCCCCATGCCAGACGCGGGTGAACGAGGGGATGTGTTTGGGCAGGAGTTCGCCCGCGGGGAGGATCTGACACATTACCCCAACCGACGTGCCCGTATTGAACAGGCTGCCGACGGCGGTCTTGGTGTGATCGCCGATGAAGCAGCCGACTTTTTTCTGGCCGGTGGGGATCGATTCTCCCATTAACGGCACGCTGACGGTGCTGTAGTCGTTCTTGAGGTCGCTGTTGGTGGTGAGGGCGCCCAGATTGCACCAGGACCCGACCAGCGCGTGCCCCAGAAAGCCGTCGTGATACTTGTTGACATAGCCCTGCAGGATGGAGGCTTCGACTTCCCCTCCCACCCGGCAGACTGGTCCAATCGACGACCCGGCCCGCAGATTGGTGCGGAAGAGCTGCGATTCGCGACCGACGTAACACGGCCCTTCGATGCGCGTGAAGGCCTGTACCTTCCCCCCGGCGTCGATGAAGACGGGCCCCTGGCGCACGTCAACAACCACAAAGGGGTCGATCTCCGCTGTGGGATCAATCCAGAGGTCTTCGAGCCGCCCGACCACCGCGACGTGCGGCGGCAGCGGGCGGGGAGTTCGCAGGGATCGACCGTGGTGGTCGAGCGTGATCTGCGCCGGATTGTGATCGATGAGTTCCCAAGGATATTTGACCATCCGGCCGGGAGATTTCACGCGCCGTCGCGTCCGCGCCAGTTGGGCGATCCCATCGCTGAAGTCTCGCGCAAACAGCAGCGGAGTTTCCAGCGGTTCGAGAGTCACCCAGGCGACTTCGCCGTCGATGATTCCGGCGGCGTCGGGATCGCAGCGGGCCAGGTCGCGGGGATCGCAGAGCCAGCGGCTGTTGATCAGGAGCGTGCTCCCCTGCCCCAGCCACGCGCGATGATTGATCTGCGCTTCGGGGTGGGTTTCCTGGTAGGTCTCCACGAGAAAATCGCGGATCAACGCGCCCCATTCGGTCACCGGCAGCCCGCGGAGCGCCCGCTCGCGGACGGAAAAGTGCCCGCACAGCAGTTCACAGACGGGCCGCAGGAGCGTCAGCGGCGAAAACTGGTTCGCTGCATCATCTTCAAAGAAGGCGACGCGCATGAGGCGAGATCCTGGATGGGATGCCGTCGATCAACGCCTGCGCGAAACGTACGTTCGGCAGTCGAGATGATTCGTGAGCGAAAAATTAGAGGAAGGGAGCGATTCTGGGAAGGCGAATCGTCCGCAGTCCGGATCAGGCGGCTCGGGGCAGCGGAATCGCCGGCGTGAGGTCGCGGATGGCGACGGTGCTCACGCGCGGCCGCAGAATCAGCCGCGCCAGGGTCACGGATGTGAAATAGACGATCCCGGCGGACCAGAAGACATCGCTGGCGAAGTGACCTCCCTGCATGACGCGGGTGGCACTCATGCACGTTCCGAACAACACTCCGGCGGCGAGCAGTGCGTTCGCCATCCGCGGCCGACGACCGTTGGCGATGAAGGCCGGGGCCATCAAGTAGAACGCGACTGCGGCGTGCCCAGAAGGGAACGACGAATTATGACTGCTGAGTTCGCCGGGAGAACCGAGCGGCGCGAATCTGTG
>JANRLN010000151.1:0-1936 GCA_033762515.1 Planctomycetaceae bacterium | reverse complement strand
AGTGTTTCTCTGGTGGTTCATCGTTGGGGCAACGATGGCCCTCTCGGTCCTGATGCTGCAAGGCGGCATCCGTGATGTCATGCAGGCTCAGGGGTCGGTCTGGACGCTCAAGCTGGCGGAACTGCTGACGACCATCATTGGCGGGGGGCTGCTCGGCGGCTGTATCGCTTTGATTCTCGATCGCATCAAGAAATCGTAACGGCCTCATAATTCTTTTACTGACGGTAAGTCACACGAGGGAAAATATGGATCTTGAAGTCGGATCGAATGTCTATCGCAATACCGATGGCACAATTGAAGTTGAAGGGGTGCCGCTCATTCAAGTCGCGCAACACCCCTCGACCGGAGCAATTCTCCTCAATTTCGCGCTGTTCGACCAGGCGGGGAAAATGCTTGTGAAGTTGGTCGACAGCACCATTATGTTCAACGAGCGCCGTGCCTATGATGTGACCAAAGCACCCAAGATGGTCACCTTGAAAGAGTCGGCTTCGGGGAAAGTCCTGCTCCAGTTCGACGTCAAAGCGCCGAACGTGGTGGTGTTTTCCAAGGGTGAATTCCCCACGATGAAGGGCCACCTCCTGGAAGTGTCTTCCAAGGAATGGAAAATCGACAAGCTTCGAGCCAGCGGCACGACGCAGGATGCCGGCGGCGGCGCGGTCAGACTCGGGTAGTGCAAGTCCGACGGCCGATCGGCGATCAGCTCTCTGCCGTCACCGTCGGGATAATTACCAGCGCGTTCTCTTTCCGATCTATCGACGCGGTCTCACCGTCGCGCAATTCTCCCTTTACTAAGAGCCGTGCGAGAGGCGTTTCCAACTCCTGCTGAATCAGCCGCTTGAGCGGACGCGCGCCGTAGACCGGATCGTAGCCGCGCTCTCCCAGATAGGCGAGCGCCGTCGGGGTAATAGCCAGCTGAATGCGCCGTTCGGCGAGCCGCCCCCGTAACCGTTCCAGCTGAATCTCCACGATCTTCACGAGTTGTTCGGTGGCCAGTGGATGGAATACGACGGTTTCATCCACGCGATTCAGGAACTCCGGACGGAAATGCTGCCGGAGTTCTCCCATGACGACTGATCGCATCTCATCATAGGAGGCACCGGTCTGCTGGGCTTCAAGGATCTGCGGACTGCCGATATTCGATGTCATGATCAGAACCGTATTCTTGAAGTCGACCGTCCGGCCTTGAGAATCCGTCAGCCGGCCATCGTCCAGGATCTGTAAAAACACGTTGAAGACGTCGTGGTGCGCCTTTTCGATCTCATCGAAGAGCACGACGGAGAACGGGCGACGGCGCACCGCTTCGGTCAACTGACCGCCTTCCTCAAAACCGACATAGCCCGGAGGCGCCCCGATCAGACGGGCGACCGTGTGTTTCTCCATATATTCCGACATGTCGATGCGAATGAGGTTGCTCTCGTCATCGAACAGCACAGTTGCCAAGGCTCGCGCCAGTTCGGTTTTCCCCACACCGGTCGGACCGAGAAAGAGGAACGATCCGATCGGCCGGTTGGGATCTTTGATGCCGGATCGCGCCCGCAATACCGCATCGGCCACCGCGCGCACGCCTTCATCCTGACCGATGATCCGTTGATGCAGCAGATCTTCGAGCTTCAGCAGTTTGTCGGATTCGCCTTCCATTAGCCGGGACACGGGAATGCCGGTCCAGCGGCTCACGACGGCGGCAATTTCATCCTCATCGACTTCTTCCTTGAGCAGCCGGTTCTGATCCTGCTTTTTCCCCAAGGAGGTTTGTTCGATGGCGAGTTCCCGTTCCAGACGGGGGAGGTCTCCATACCGGAGTTCCGCCACGCGATTGAGATCGTAGGCCCGCTCGGCCTGTTCAATTTTCAGTTTCACTTCTTCAAGGGCTTCTCTGGTTTTACGAAGCCGCCCGACCGAAGCTTTTTCTGAATCCCACTGGGTCTTGAGCGCTTGA
>JANRLN010000150.1:0-8807 GCA_033762515.1 Planctomycetaceae bacterium | reverse complement strand
TCGAACTCCTTTTCAGGTTCTGGATGTCATGGGCGGTAACGCACCTGCGCCGCAGGGAAACTCGCGCACTAAGCCAGTGAAGGTCAAGACGCCTGCGGCGGAGTTGGCCAGCGCCGTGCTGAAGGCCGTCGCCGAGATGCCCCTGGATTTCTCGGACCTCGACGAGAAGCCGGCGAGTCGTCCCTCCGCTCCGCCTCCCCCCGAGTTGGCCCCGACGGCGCCGGACGCGGACTCCGCCGCGGAAGACGACGTCCCCACTGCCGACATCGCCGCGCCTCCGGCCTCGTCCGCCACTCACGAATCACGAATCTCGGCCCTGTTCGACCGAGTCAAAACCCTGCTCGGCAGCCAAACCCAGGACGACGAAGAGGCCTTTCTGCCGAAGGTCCCCGAGTCGCTCGACGAAGCCGGGCTGGGCCCGGAAGACGTCGAGCGGCTGATTCTGAAGTACATCTTCAACAAGGGGGCCGCATCCGGCCGGGCCGTCGCCAATCAGATCAAGCTCCCCTTTTCGATCATCGACCCGCTCATGAAGGGGATGAAGCGCGACCAGTTGCTCGCCCTCGCCGGTTCCGCCGAGATGGGAGATTACGTCTACGGGATCACCGATCTCGGACGAGAACGGGCGCGGCGGTACATCGAGGAATGCACGTATTACGGGGCGGCTCCCGTACCCATGTCCGACTACCTGAAGGCGATGCAGGCGCAGTCGATTGCGGGTCAACAGGCGACGGAAGCCGATCTGCGGGCCGCCTTTTCCGACCTGCTCATCAATGAAGACATGCTCTCCCGGTTGGGGCCGGCGATTAACTCCGGCCGCGGGATGTTCCTGTTTGGCGAACCCGGCAACGGCAAGACCAGCATTGCCGAACGCATCACCAAATGCTTCGGGTCGACGATCTGGATTCCCCGCGCCCTCGGCGTCGAAGGGGAGATTATCCGAGTCTACGATCCCGGTATTCACGACGAAGTCCCCTATGTTCAGGGGGATGGTTTGTTTGATCTGTCGGGAATTGATCCGCGCTGGGTGCAGATTGTGCGTCCGACCGTGATTGCCGGCGGCGAACTGACGATGGCCCAGCTCGAAGTGACGCTGAACCCCACCACGCGCATCTGCGAATCGCCGCTGCAGCTCAAGAGCAACTGCGGCACGCTGCTGATCGACGACTTCGGCCGCCAGCGGATGCCGGTCGATGAACTCCTCAATCGTTGGATCGTTCCCCTGGAAAAACGGTACGACTTCCTGAATCTGCCCAGCGGCAAGAAAGTTCAGGTCCCGTTTGATCAATTGATCATCTTCTCCACCAATCTGGAACCGAAAGACCTGGTGGACGGAGCGTTCCTCCGCCGCATCCCGTACAAGATTCAGGTGCCCGACCCCACTGAGGAAGAGTTCAAGGAAATCGTCCGCCGCATTGCTCCGAAAATGGGCTTTCAGTACGAACAGAGCGCCGTGGACCATCTCGTTCAGACGCACTATCTCGCCGTCAAGCGGCCGTTCCGTTCGTGCCAGCCGCGCGACCTGCTGCTGCAAGTCAAGAACTACTGCACCTACCGCGACATCCCCCGTAAAATGACCAACGAGGCGTTTGACTTCGCGGTGGAGAACTATTTTTCGGTGCTGTGAGGACTTGTTCGTGGTCCGTCGTCGGTTGTCCCTGGTCGGGGCGGGGCTTCTTCGGGCGTGTCTTCAGCGGTAGGATCTCAGCGTCCGTCAACAGCTCGCACCTGAGCTTGCCACTGTTCTCGCAACGGACAACCGACTACGGACAACGGACAGCCTTCCTTGGAACCCCACCCGCTACGCCTGCTGCGGAATCTCGGACGGTCGCGTGAAATCGCCGCGGTGCTGCTGAATCACGGATTCGGCGATGTCCTGGCGCGATTGGGAGTGCATGGATTCTGGCGCCGCTGGCGCTTATGGGTGCTGCGTCGCCCCGCGGCCCCGCTCCCCCAGGTCACGATCTACCAGCGCGTCCGCCTGTCGTTGGAGGCCCTGGGACCGACCTTTATCAAGTTCGGGCAGGTGATGAGCACCCGGCCCGACTTGATCCCCCAGGGAATGATTGCGGAATTGGAGAAGCTGCAGGAGAGCGTGCCCCCCTTTCCTTCGGAAGAGGCCGTCCTGGCCGTCGAGCGAGAGCTCGATCGTTCCGTTGAAGACCTGTTTGCACGCTTTGACCGTCAGCCTCTGGCGGCCGGTTCGCTCGCCCAGGTGCATCGCGCCTGGCATAGGGACGGCACGCCGCTCGCCGTGAAAATCCGGCGCCCCAATGCCGTCCGCGACATCGAACGCGATCTGTCGCTGATGCAGGAACTGGCCCTGCTGCTGGAACGACACGTGCCCGAATCGCGCGTGTTTGACCCGACCGGGCTGGTGAGCCACTTCGCCCGCTCCGTCCGCCGCGAACTCAACTTCGCCCGCGAAGGGCGGACGATGCAGGAGTTTGAGCGTCTCTTTCGCCGCGACTCGTCGCTGTATGTCCCCAAGGTCTTCTCAGACTTGACGACCGAAGGGGTGTTGACCATGGAGTTCGTCGAGGGACTCCACGTCGACGACTCCCACGACGCCGCCCTCTGGCCGTGTCAGCCCGCCGACGTCGCCATCCGCGGCGCCCGCATCTTCATGAAAATGTCGTTCGAGTACGGCGTCTTCCACGGCGATCCCCATCCCGGAAACATTCGCATCAAACCCGATGGCGCCATCTGCCTGCTCGACTACGGCATGGTCGGCATGCTGGACGACGCCACTCGCGAGCAACTGGTCGACCTGTTCGTGTCCGTGGCGCGCCAGGACGTCGATACGCTGGTGGACGTCGTCCTGTCGCTGGGTCAGCCGTTTCGTGACGTCGATCGCCCGCTTCTCAAGGTCGACATGCGCGACTTTGTGTCGAATTACTACGGCGTCGAGCTGGAACGCCTCAACGTCGGTCAGATGTTAAGCGACTTCGTGTCGATTCTCGGCCAGCACAGCATTCGCTGTCCCGGCAGCCTGCTGCTCTTGATTCGGGCGCTGGTCACGCTGGAAGGGATCGGCCGCAAACTCGATCCAGCGTTCAATCTGGCCGGCCACCTGCAGCCGTTCGTCGAGAATCTGGTCAAGGAACGCTATCAACCCGGACCCATGGCCGATCGCCTGCTCAAGCGATCGAAAGAACTGCTGTCCATCGCCGGACAGATCCCCCGTGATACCGCCACAACGCTCCGCAAACTGGCGGAAGACGACCTGCACATCCAACTCGCCCACCAAGGGCTGGATCACTTCACGATCGAACTGGAACGCGCGAGCAACCGACTCGCCGTCGGGATCGTCATGGCGGCCCTCATTGTCGCGTCGGCCCTGCTCCTGCGAAGTTCGACGGACCCTCTGTGGCTCACGCTGCCGATCTTCGCCGTCTCAAGCCTGCTGGGGATGTGGCTGATTTACGGCATCTTCCGCAGCGGACGGCTCTGATTCTCGCAGATAGCCGGGCTGCCTGTGAGCAACCCGGCCCCTGTTCCGGTCGTTCACCGCCCCAGAATGTCATAGCACAACAGCAACTCCTGATCGCGCAGATAGAGCTTGCCGTTGGCGATGACCGGGTGCGTCCAGATGCGACCTTGCGGATTGCGCTGCTCGGTTTGCGGCTCCAGCACAAATCGGCTCTGCTCTTTCCAACCGCTGGGCGACGCCTCGACAAGCGCGACCGCCCCCGACTTCTCATCCAGGCAATAGAGCTTTCCATCCGCGGCGGTAAGGCAGCCCTTCCCGAGAGCCCCCTTTTCATTCCAGACGACCTCGCCGGTGAGAAAGTCCTGGCACGTCCAGCCGCCGCCGTCGGAATGGCCGTAGAGTTTGTCGCCGATGAGAATCACGCCGCCGTGGTGGTTCTTCATGTTCTTATTGAAATAGACATCGGTGGGGTCGGCCCCCTTGATGAGCTTGACCAGTTTGCAGCCGACGCCATAGCCGCTGGTGATGTAGACATAGCCGTCCTTGTAGATCGGCGTGGGAATCACCGCGGTCTGACCGGGCCATTCCGACTTCCACAGGACGCTGCCGTCTGCGGGGTTCAGGCCCACCAGGGTCTTCTGAGTCAATTGGAGGTACTGCGGTTGGCCTTCGAACTCAATGGGAACGATCGAGGCATATTGAGCACCGTCCGTAAAATCCTTGCTCTGCCACACCGGCTCCCCGGTGCGACGATCGAGGGCCAGCACAGCCCCCTTGTTGCCGCCTGGAGTGCAGACCACCTTGTCGCCATCCACGAGCACGCTTTCGCAATAACCCCAGTTGGGTTTTTTGCCGCCGAAGTCCGACATTATCTGCTGCCAGACGATGTTCCCCGTGGTGACTTGCGAGCAGACGAGAACACCGTTGCCGCTGAGGCCGTAGACCAGATCCTCGGCGACTGTCGGCGTGCCGCGCGGTCCATCCCCCCAGCCGTTCTTCAGCCGATCTCCCATCTTCACCGACCACTTTTCGGTCCCATCTGCGACATTGACGGCGATCAGGTATTCCTGGTCTTCGCGGGCGCCCATGGTGTAGAGGACGCCGTTCACCACCGCCACGCCGGAGTAACCCAGGCCGACGTCTTTATTGATCCAGACCTGCCGAGGCCCCCCTTCGGGCCAGGAAGTGAGCAGCCCGGTCTCCGTAGAGACGTCGGTCCGATCGGGTCCGCGCCACTGCGGCCAATCTCCGGCGGCCGCCCAGCCGGTCGACAGACACGCCACGACCATCCACAAGCAACGCAACATCACCACAGACCTTTGCACAGGCAGTTTTGCAACCTCAAACACAGATCAGGATTGTTTCATGCGACGCCCTGAAGTGCCAGCGAACGGCAGAGCACCTGGAATGTCAGTTGGGGCGCCGTTGACAGTTGGGCAGAACCACCAGGACCTGATCATGGGAGCCCGGGTTGGCCTCCGTTCTTCATCGCTCTGCCGATCGTGGATCAAGACTCTCCGGATGTGAATCTTCGTTCAAATCGAATTCCGTCCAACCAGGGCGCAGACAACTCGGGATGGGCGGTGGGCGCGTCTGTGTTTAGACGGACAATGACGCGTTGCCCAATCGGCAAATCCTGGACATGTGTGATATCTCTCCTGGAGACCCCTTCGTTTCTGTGATATTCTCGTTGCATTGACGGGCGGAGAGCGAATAGTGTGATATAGGATCACAGTCGGCGACGATGCCTCCGGTGGAATCACCGGGAGTCAGCGATGAGTCCCGATTACATCGGAAACTACATCGTCTCTCCGACGGCGTCCGCGTGTTCTGACGCGTGGTCGCTGTGCGGCGGAGCGCGCGAGTATTGGAAGCTGCGACAACACGCCTTCAAGTTGGTGTATTGGCCGGGCGGCGGATCAGTTGCTGAGGCTGATCTCGATTGGGATTGGATCAAAGGAAACGAACGGCTGAGGATCGGTGAGCTTCGGATCGACGAGCCGATCAACAGCAAGGAAAACGTCCGCGTGATTTTCTTCAAGGCAAACCTGAAAATTGATGGCGAGCCTCTTTCCAGAATTTGGCTCCTGGCAGCATTTGCGAAGAAGCGCCAGGACTTCGGTGCGGGTCAGCTCGCCGCGTTTCGGGGCATGCGAACGATCATTGTCGAACGCTATTATGGGGGTTCCGCCGACGCTTAGAGCCCAGGCGGGGAGGAGTGTTGCGTGCCAGCGACGATGAGCCGAGCCAGCAGTCTTCGCAGGGGGGAAGCGACCATCGGCGCCGCCGTGCTGGCGGCATATCTTGGTTGCTCGCCGGAAGTTCAGGCCGTCGTGCGCGAGATGATCGAGATCATCAACAGCGATGAATCTGAACCAGAGGACCTGAATGCCGCGGTCAACACGCTGTGCGAAGCGCTGTGGCCGCTGAAGGCAGCGGAGATTCGTGCGACCGACGAGTCGCTGTGTGCCTCGGAGGAGATGACGCGCGTCGCCGCGAGTCTGCATGCCGAACACGAGGCGTTCTCGGGACGCGTCCGTTCCCTGATGAGCGAGCGGGGCGTAAGTCAGGAGCAATTGGCGAAGGCGGCTGGAATCACGCAGCCGGCCGTGTCGAACATCCTTAATCGGAACTGCCGCCCACAACGACGGACGGTGGCGCGCTTCGCGGCGGCGCTTGGCGTCCACCCCGAAGAGTTGTGGCCGCACGGGGAATGAACGATTCGATCTGGCCGTCTTCGCGCGGAAGCCTCAGTGTCAGCATTCGCGGAACTCCGAAGCGGCATATTCGAAGCCTGGATTCCGACGACCGCGACTCTCGCGTCAACGCTGATCCGCGGGCAGCAAGGTAAGCCCGCGAGCGTCGCCCCGACCTCTCTTCGCGAGTACCCTCACTCGGAAACGACACCACCACGCAGCATTCGGCCGGGTTGTTCTTTGGCAAGGATCCGAACCGGCTCACATCCGCCTGGCCCAGATGGGAATTCCCACTCGTCACCAAGGTTCGGTGGCCGCGCTGCCGCCGCGAGGCATGCACACCGTCAGCCCATTGTTCGCGTCCCCAGATGCTGGTCCTCGTCCAGCCTCGGGAAACTCAGCAGGAACCGCGAGCCTTCCCCGAGCTTGCTCTCGACCGTGATTTCGCCCCCATGTTCGCGGACGATCTTCTGGCTCACGGCGAGTCCCAGGCCGGTTCCGCGCGCGCCCTTGGTCGATTCAAAGATGTTGAAGATCCGCGGCAATTGGTCTTCCGCGATCCCCGGTCCGTTGTCCGATATCGCGACCCACAACGCATCGAGGTCCTGATCCCAGCCCGTTTCGATCATCACCGCCGCATGGTCGGCCCCTTCGACGGCGTCGATCGCGTTGGTCACAATGTTCAGGATCGCCCGATGCAGACCTTCCGGGTCGAACGTGCTGTCCGGAAGGGACGTGCTGGGGTTGTACTGAATCTCCACATGGCACTCGATCGCCCGCGCCTGCATCAGCTCGAAGACGTCGTGCACGGTGCTGTTGAGGTTGCCCCGCTGCAGGGCCGGCTTGCGTTCCTTGCTGAAGGTGAGCATGTCCATCACCAGGTGATAGATTTTTCCCTGATTCTTTTCGACGATCCCCCAACCCTTGCGGACCAGTTCGTCGTTGTGCTCCTTCAGGCCCATGTCGATCAGGAAGCTCCCCCCGCGAACCCCCTGCAGAATGTTCTTGATGTGGTGACTGAGCGTGGCGATCGTCTGCCCCATCGCCGCCAGTCGTTCGGCTTTGACAAACGCCTCCTGGTAGCGGTTGTTCTCGATGGCCAGCGCCGCCTGCCTGCCGATCGCCAGCAGCAGCCGCAGTTGGTCTTCGCTGAACCGGGGCTGCTGTCCGGGGGCGAAGGCCTGATCGGCAGGGGTCGTGATGTCGACGTAGATCACCCCCAGCATCTCATGCCGGCCCTGCATCGGCACGCACATGGCCTCGCGAATCCCCGCCTGAACGATGCTCTGAGTCGTGTCGAACCGCCGATCATGCTGCGCGTCGGTGGTCTGCACCCCCTGCTTCGCCTTGAGCACATAGTCGACGATCGTCCGCGACACTGGAATCTTGCCCCGCGCTTCGGCGTTGCGACTGCTCACCGCCTGCGGCTGCACTTCTCCCGTCCGGGGATCATTCACCAGCACGCAACCGCGTTCCGCCCCCACAACGTCGATCGTCAGATCGAGAATCCGCTGCAGCAACTGCTCGATCGGCACCGACGGCCGCACCGCCTCTTCCGAAATCCGATACAGGGCCTGCAGATTGATCTGCGGACGGCCGCCGGCCTCCGCGGGCGTCGACACGGGGACCTCCGCCGCATCCGATGCCACCTGCGACACAATGTTCGAGCGGTCGGCCGGGTCGTGTTGACCCAGCAGCCGCACGCGATCCGCCAGACTCTCCGGCTGCCCGTTCGCCGCCTCCGAAAAGAGGAGCAGCGTGCGGCCGATCTGAATCTGGTCCCCATTCGACAACGGCTTCGATCGGATGAGCTGCCCGTTTACGTACGTGCCGTTGGAACTGTTGCGGTCGGTGATGACAAAGTGGTCGCGGACTCGCTGAATCGAGGCGTGCGTCCGCGACGCCTCGGTATCCAGAATCCGCACCTCGTTGTGCATGCTGCGGCCGAGCTGCACGGCACGCTCCCCCAGATCGAACCGGGCCCCCGGCTCAACCCCCTGCACGACGAGTAGCGACGCTGTTGCCACGGCTCCCCTTGAAACAATCCCCGCTCGCGGCCCCGCTCGTCGGCCGCGAGCGGGAGTCCCGACTTCTTGCAGCGGCCTACCTCACTATAGCAGTCTCCTCAAGCGGCATCGAATGCTCCTCGAGGAGTTCCCGTGCCAACCCAATCCGCTGGCCTGAAGACGCCAACGAAGCCCACCCGTGTGAGCGACTCATCCACCCAAGACGGATCTTCCGCTGGCACGCAGGTCCATATCGGCCCGCGTCGAACCCAGGTCGCCGGTCTCGCGGACCACGTTGTTGTTGTCCCGCTCCACCTGCAAGACCTCGACGCCGTCGTCGCGGCAGACGGTCCGCTTTTCGCTCCGGAAAGCGGTCCGCAAGGCACAGGGGCTCGGCCTGAGCGACCTCGCCCAGCGCACGGGGATCAGCAAACCCGCACGCCGCGTCTGGAAAGCGACGCGGAGCCGAACGTGCCGTTGCACACGCTGCCGCGCATCGCCGCCGCGCTGGCAAAGGAGCTGCGCATTAGCTTAGCCCGGATTATTCGTCGCCGCTGAAGCGAGATGGCCTCTGAGGGGGTTTAACTGTGTAACCACACAACAGTTGCATCCCGCAAAGAGGCCATCGGATGAGTTTACAGGGTGTGTTGCCGTTTGTCCTGGAGTTTTCGG
>JANRLN010000149.1:0-4325 GCA_033762515.1 Planctomycetaceae bacterium | reverse complement strand
AACACTCAGCATCTTTCCCGTTCTCCGGACTATTTGGCCGGCGCCGTCACCGTGATCGTCAACGGCCGACTCGGCATCGCGACCAGCGTTTTCGGGCGATCGGTCGCCGCCGGGTCTTTATGGAACGGCACCTGGGCCTGCCCGAGGACCGTCATGCTGTAGTCGCCCGGCTGTGTTCCCGGCTGCACCATGATCGACACGGTTTTCTCGGTGGAGCCCATCGGGATCGTGCCGTTCCCCATTTGGAACTGGCCTTGGAAATTGAGGGGCTGATAGTCGATGTTCCCGTCAAAACCAGCCCCATGGCGGGTGGCGAGGAGCCTCACCTCAGCCCCTTTGCCCGCTTCCACGGTGAGACGCTCCGGCTCGATCCGCAGCGCGTAGGGGGCCTGCTCGCGGACGGCGATCAATTGCTGCCGCATGGGACGGCTGCCGGTCTGTTGATAGGCCCGCGTGTGGGGTCGCACCACGCGTTTCAGCTCGCGATCGCCGTGCCTGGAGGTCGCCACGAGCGTGATCGGACCGGTGAAATCCGGGGCCGAATCGTCCGACCAGAAAACGAGCGAACCACGCGTGTTGCTGGTGATCACGGTCGGCGCCACGTGCACACCCGGCGGCAAGCCTTCGGCCGTCACGGTAATCGGATGCTGATTCCCGTGGTCCTGATGATGGATGACGACATCGACGTATGCGGCCCCCCCCTTCCATAGATTGACGCCCGCCGCGCTATTGCTGCTGTGGATGCTCGACGCAAAGAAGTCGCTGTGCCCTTTGCGCAGCGCCAGGACGTACTGATTCCGCGGCCCGCCCCGCTGGTAGCGGTCCTGCACCAGCACCCGAATCTGTTTTTTCCCCGCGAGATTCGTCTGCCCCGAGGGATCGCGCAGATGGCCGTCGAATGCGTTGATGCGATGGCCGAAGTCGTCGTTCTCAAAGAAGCGGTTGCCGGCTTCGTCGTAGAAGGCGATGTACGGATCGCACCGGCCGTCGATCCGTTCCGCATACACGTCAAAGCCGTACTGGCCTCCCATGTCGTCGGTGTCGAACACGTACCAGTCGGCGTCGCGCGGTTGATCGAAGCGTCCGCTCACGATCGCCGGCAGCGTGAGTTTCTGCGGCTGATCCTTGGCGTCGTTGGGTTCCTGCTCGACCGACGTCGGGTGTTCGGTGATCAACATCACACACGGGTCGGCCTCGAACGGCAGAATCTGCTCTCCGACGAGGGTGCAGGTGGACGCCGTCGGGATCACCGAATGCTGCAGTGGATGGATCCGATCGCGAAAGAGCCCCAGCGGCCGAATGTCGTTGGGTGCGGTGTAAACGAGCTTCTTCTGAAAGAGGGGGACGCCTTCCAGCGTGAGCGGGGAGGGTTGCGATCCATCACCAAGGTTGCTCCCGAAGGCCGTCAGTTCAACGTTCTGCCCCGCCTGCACCGCTCGCGGGAAGACGTTCTCCACCCGTGCGTGGTCGTGAATCAGCAGCCGGTAGGTCTGCCCGCCGCGGTAGGTGAGGTCGCGAATCTCGACGCAGTAGTCGCCATCGCCGGGGACGAGGAAATGAATCATTGGATCGCGGCCGTAGTAGTCGGAGTTCGAGGCGAGCTGCTGACCTTCCGCGGTCGACAGGGTCAGGAGCGCGTCCATTTCGGTTTCGAGGCGGGCGGAGTAACAATCGATGGTGATGCGTTGGCCGGCTTTGGCCGGAAATCGGTACATGTCGCGGTTGTTTCCGTCCCCGGTGCCATTGATGGCGACATTGAGTCCCACCACCTGCGGCGCGGCGAGGGTGTTGTTGGGTTCGACCTCGGCCGCATCCGTCAGGCCGTGCGTCACCTGCAGCACCCGCGGACTGGAAACGCCGAAACGACCGACGGCGTAGAGGTCATACGTCCCCGCAGGCACGTCGGCCGCCGCAGTGATCTTGAACGTGCGCTCTTTGACGAACTCAGCCTTGAGACCGAGATGCCCCAAGTAGAGCTTCTCGCAGCCCTCCAGGTCGGGACCGGTCAGTGTGACTTCGAGAGTGTTCCCCGCTGCCAGCCCTGCCGGGTTGAGGAGATCCAACCGCGGCGACGGGAGATCAGCTTGGGCCGCGTTCACAGCGACCAATACAGTCGCGCCAACCAGGCAGGCACGCAGCAGCGTCATTTCGGAGTCCCCTTCGACTCGATCAGCGAGGCATTTCTCACGCCAGGAACGGTATAGCGTAACATGGGAACAGTCGCGTGCCAGTCTCTCACTGGCGAGCCGGGGGACGTCAGTCCCCCGGGTGATTAATGGCGCATCGTCAATCACCGGGGGGACTGACATCCCCCGCTCGACGCAGAACAGATCTCCCGCTGGGGGGACGGATGTGGTAATCTTAATTTGTCCAGAACCGTCCTGAGTCTTCGCAAAACGCCTGTCGGCGAGGTCGAACTTATGTTGCGCAATGTCTGCTTCTTGATCGCAGCGGCGGTCGTGTCGTTGACCGTGGTGAGCGTTTCCCTTGCCTGTCCATTCTGCTCGGCCCCCTCGCTGACGTTGACCGAACAGTTGACGCAATCGGACGCTGTCGCCCTCGTGAAATGGGCTGGCGGAACTCCCGCCAAGGGTCAGGATGCCGGCGACACCATCTACGAAGTCCTGGAAGTGGTGAAACAGCCCGATGGTGGCAAACTCGCCACAGGGAACCGCGTCACCCTGGTCCGCTACCGCTCCGGCACTCCCTCGGATCAGTATCTGCTTCTGGGAACCCGTGGCGGGGCAGTCATCGACTGGGGTTCGCCGATGGAGGTCACCGAGACCTCGTTCAAATACATGAAGGAGGCCCCGAAACCCGACGTCTCCCCCGCCAAGCGGATGCAGTACTTCGTCAAGTTCCTCGAACATCCCGACAAGGTGATCTCCGACGACGCCTATGGCGAATTCGCGAGCACGGCGTATGGCGATATCGTGCAGATCACCCAAGAGATGCCTCGCGAAAAGCTGCGGGAATGGATCGTCAATCCTGAGATCTCTCCCAGCCGTCTGGGTCTGTACGGCATGATGCTCGGCCTGTGCGGCACTGCCGATGACATTCCGCTTCTCGAACAGAAGATCTTCAGCAGCAGCGAAGAGTTCCGCCTGGGAATCGACGGCATCATGGGAGGCTATCTGCTCCTCACCAAGGATGCCGGCCTCGCCAAGCTCGACGAAGAGAAACTGAAGAACCGGAAGGCCCCCTTCAGCGAGACCTATGCTGCGATGCAGGCGATTCGGTTCATGTGGCAGTATGGCGACGGCCAGATCTCGGCGGACCGCCTGCGGCAGTCGATGCGTGTGCTCCTGGATCGCCCGGAACTCGCCGATCTGGTGATCGCCGACCTCGCCCGCTGGAAAGACTGGTCGGTGCAGTCGCAGTTGATGGAGTTGTACGGAGCCGAGGAATACGACAGTCCCTCGATCAAGCGGGCCGTCGTCCGCTTCATGATGGCGAGCACCAAGGACGTGCCCCCGTCGAAGGAGGGGGAGCCCGCCGCAGAATTGCCGGAACATGCCAAACTGGGAGCCAAGTATCTGGCCGAGTTGGAGCAGAAGGACCCGAAGACCGTCTCGGAAGCCAAGCGTTTTTTTTTCCTGAAGTGACGCCGGGCCGCAAGTGGTGGAACGGTCGTTGCTGAGTTTCCGTCGCGTCACCTGATTGTCACTGGGCTGAGATGCGGCTTCATTCCGGGATTGTCGAAGATGGCTGCTGGCGGGCGCGGCAAGCGTTGTCACCAGTAATTCGGCAGGAAGTTGAAGCGGAATTCGCCGAGCGGTTGCTGTCAGCCGACGAGGCGGAGAAACGCCGGTTGCGGTCGGAAATTGAACGCGTCATTCGTCAACGTCTCGACAAGAAGGCGCCCCGGTGGGCGCTGTACTGAGATCGTCAACGGCAAGTGAGAGGCCTGCCATGAGTCACGAAACTCTCTACGAGTTGTTGCATCGTCGCCCATTCGAGCCCTTTGTAGTTCGGCTCACTAGCGGCGAGAGCCACGAGATTCGTCATCCGGAGATGGCCTTGTTGCTGAAGACCAAGCTCGTAGTCGGACAGCCCGATTCGGACCGCATGGCAATCTGTTCGTTGTTGCACATCACGCAGATGGATGTTTCCGTTACCGCGTGATCGACGCGGTAGTCCACTTTTCCTCAGGAATCTTCGAGCCATGCCACGGATCGGCACGTGTCTTGTCTGGGTGTTGCTGTTGACGGCCGAGCCGGCCCTGGCCGCCTGCCCGTTTTGTCCCCCGTCGTCGCCCCCCCTGGCGGAGCAGTTGGCCGAGTCGGATCTTGCCGGCCTCGTCAAATGGGTCAAGACGATCCCCG
>JANRLN010000148.1:0-4393 GCA_033762515.1 Planctomycetaceae bacterium | reverse complement strand
ACGCCGCCCTCACGTCGCCGTTGCCAGGGACTCTCATCACGCATCGTCACTCTGGGGAAGGGGAACCTGCGCCACAACCACCGCCAGAACCAGTCATTCACCCCACAACGACGGACTACGCGCGGCGGTGAATAATCCGGGTTAGCAGGATTCGTCACCAGTTCTGGCGTGCTCCCCTTCCTTCTGGCAGCCGGGAAGAGTGGGGATGACTCTCGTCGCTGATTCGACGATTTCCTCCAATGCTGGCCGATCGCGTCGTCGAAGTCGTTGAACCAGTGTTTTCGTACGACCAAGCACGCCGGAAAGCTCGGTCTGAAAGTTCCTGCGAGCGCAGTTCCGGCCCAACGGCGCGACTTCCCGTCCCAGCCTGCATTCGACCACATCGATGCGGGCAGCGCCAATCGGACGGGAACATCTTGCAGCGAAACCCGAGCGAACTGCGTCAACTTGGGGATGTCGAGTCAATCCACGGGAACGCCAACAGACTTCACCGCCGGGGTCCCGCAGCGTCGGACATCGTCCTCTAACAGTCCGAAACCACTTACGATTCCGACGGCAACGTCGCCACCCTCACCGCCGTCAATTCAGCCATCGGCGACCAAGTGACGCAGTACGTTTACGGCACGAACTGTGCCGATACCGCCATCGCCGCCAGCACCCTCGAACGGGGCGGAAAACTATCCCGACATTTTTGATGGCAACGACCGGACAGCTTCGGCGACAACCGCCAATGGCAGTCGGTCGGCACACGGGATCAGAATGGCACCGTCCGTGCCTATGGCGATAACCTTCCCGGAAGGCCCACGCAAGACCGCGTCACCACCCTCGGCAACGGAGCCGTCCGCAGGATCGGCACGGCGTACGAAGTACGCGGCTTCAAAGGCACGTTCACCAGTGATGAGCATGCGACTGTCGGCCGCGGAAATGTCTTGAACCAATGCCGGTTTGTTTACAACGACTTCGCCCAGCTGTCGACCGAGTGCCAGTCCCCGAGCGGAACGTCAACGTGTTGACGCCCCCCAGAGTGCGGTACACCTTCGGCAACACATCCAGCAACACGCTCCGTCCGTGGTTCCGAGCGTGCGTGCAACACCTTCCAACGCCGGTTCGGACGCAAGGGCGACGTTGTCCACAAGTACCGTGTCTGGCTCGATGTACAGCCTGCAGATGATCGGCTGCTGTTCTTGGCGGGAGTGCGGGCCGAGGGCGAGCCGAAGCGGTTCCCCACTGTCCCGTCATCCGGTCCGGCGCCGTCGGAGTTGAGCACGACCCGTTCGAGGTTCCGAAGATGCCACCCCTGAGACGAGGGGGATTTCCGCCCAGACGGCTGCGGACGACCTCCGAATGCCGTGCCAAGGGACGCGGCCGATGCTGAAGCTGCGGCTCGGCGTCGCGCGGGCGTTCGTGCGTCCGGCGCGGGCGGACCCGGAGACGGCTGACGTCGCGGGGAGGGCTGGGGAACGACCGTCTGCGGCGCCGCAGGCGTGTGTGAATTTGGTTGGAAGAGAGTCTGGCCTGAGTGGGAAAGTGCCGCCGTCCCGGTACACTTCGGAAGGACGCAGCTTGCAGTCTCACCCTTTCCGAAAGGACCTGTGCGATGGCACTTGCGCAGAGCGGCTTTCCACTGGCTTCCGAGGATGGATCCGTTGGGGCGTCGATCAGTGCGTTCGGCCCGGCGCGGTCGACGGTGGCCGGCGCCCCGTTGTCCGCCGAGGGGGTGACGTTGATCGACGAATACTGGCGGGCCTGCAATTTTCTCGCGCTGGGGATGACCTACCTGAAGGCGAACCCGCTGCTGAAGGAGCCGCTGCAGTCGGAGCACATCAAGGATCGCTTGTTGGGCCACTGGGGCGCCAGCCCCGGCCTGGCGTTCGCGTATATTCACCTGGAGCGGGCGATCCAGGCGCACGATTTGGACATTCTCTTCATGGCGGGGCCGGGGCATGGGGCTCCCGGCGTGCTCGGCCCCTGCTATCTGGAAGGCTCGTACAGCGAGATCTATCCCGACTGCAGCGAAGACGAAGAAGGGCTGCTGCGGTTCTTCAAGCAGTTTTCCTTCCCCGGCGGGATCGGCAGCCACTGCACGCCGGAGACTCCGGGGAGCATCCACGAAGGGGGCGAACTGGGCTATGTGCTGTCGCATGCGTGCGGCGCGGCGTTCGACAACCCGGAGCTGATTGTCGCCGCGGTGGTTGGGGACGGGGAATCGGAGACGGGGCCGCTGGCCACCAGTTGGCACATCAACAAGTTCCTGAATCCCGTTCGCGACGGAGCGGTCCTGCCGATCCTGCATTTGAACGGCTACAAGATCAACAATCCGACCATTTGGGCGCGCGTGAGCCGCGAGGAGCTGGAATGCTTCTTCCGGGGGACCGGTTGGACGCCGTATTTCGTGGAGGGTTCCGATGCGGCGTCGATGCATCAGGCGATGGCGGCGACCATCGACCAATGCGTCGCCGACGTCCGCGCGGCGCAGCGGCAGGCCCGGAGTTCCGGCGTCCCGTTCCGACCGCGATGGCCGATGATCGTGCTCCGCACTCCGAAGGGATGGACCAGTCCGGCCGAGGTGGGGGGACACAAACTGGAGGGGAGCTGGCGCTCCCACCAGGTTCCGATGGCCAATGTCAAGAAAGACCCGGCGCGGCTGCAGCAGCTCGAAGCCTGGATGCGCAGCTACAGGCCCGAGGAACTCTTCGATGCTGACGGCCGACTCCGGCCGGACTTGAAGGCCCTGGCCCCGACCGGTCCGCGCCGCATCGGCTCCAATCCGCACGCGAACGGAGGCCGCCTGAAGAAGGGGCTCCGCCTGCCCGACTTCCGCGACTACGGCATCAAGGTCGAGAAGCCGGGAACGGTGGAAGCGGAGAATTGTCGACCGCTGGGCGTGTTCCTGCGGGACGTGATGCGGGCGAACATGACCAACTTCCGGGTGTTTGGTCCGGACGAGAATACGTCGAACAAGCTCGACGCGATTTATGAGGTCTCCAAGAAGCTGTGGCTTGCGGAATATTTCCCGGAAGACGCCGATGGGGCCGAACTGGCGCAGGACGGGCGCGTCGTCGAGATGCTGTCGGAGCACACCCTGGAAGGGATGCTGGAAGGATATCTGTTGACCGGACGGCATGGGTTTTTCAGCACCTATGAGGCGTTCGCCCACGTCATCGACTCCATGTTCAATCAGCATGCGAAGTGGCTGACCATCTGCAACCTGCTGTCCTGGCGGGCGAAGATCGCCTCGCTCAACCTGCTCATCACTTCGACGGTCTGGCGGCAGGACCACAACGGGTTCACGCATCAGGATCCGGGATTCCTGGATGTCGTCGTCAACAAGAGCGCGGCCGTCACGCGGATCTACCTGCCTCCGGACGTCAATTCCCTGCTCTCGGTCGCCGATCATTGCCTGCGCAGCGAGGGGTACATCAATGTGATCGTGTCCGACAAACAGAATCACCTGCAGTATCTCGACATGGACGCCGCCATCGCACACTGCACCAAGGGAATCGGCATCTGGCAGCAGGCCAGCACCGACCAGGGGTCCGAACCCGATGTGGTGGTGGCGTGCGCCGGAGACATCCCGACTAAGGAAGCGCTGGCCGCCACCGTGATGCTCCGCGGCGAGTTTCCCGACCTCAAAATCCGCTTCGTCAATGTGGTCGATCTGTTCAAGCTGCAGCCGGCGACCGAGCATCCGCATGGTCTGACCGATCGGGACTTCGACAGTCTGTTTACGACCGACAAGCCGATCATCTTCGCGTTCCACGGCTATCCCTGGCTGATTCACCGACTTGCCTATCGCCGCAACAATCACAAGAACCTCCACGTCCGCGGGTATAAAGAGAAGGGGAACATCAATACCCCGCTGGAGCTGGCCATTCAGAACCAGATCGACCGCTTCACGCTGGCGATGGACGTCATCGACCGCGTTCCCCGCCTGCAGGTGACCGGCGCGCACGCCAAAGAGAAGCTCCGCAACCTGCAGATCGAGTGCGAGAACTACTCCCACGAGCACGGGGTCGATCACCCCGAGGCCGCCCACTGGAAATGGCCCTACTAAGGTCGCCGCGGTGTCCAATGCGCTGCTGGTCTTGAATGCCGGTTCTTCCAGCATCAAGTTTTCCGTCTTCCAGGCGGGGAACCTCGATCCGCTGTTCGGGGGGCGGGTGACGGGGATCGGAACCGCGCCGCACCTGGTGATTCGCGACGCCAGCGGGGCGACGCTCGATCAGCAGACGCCGGCCGATGCCGCCGGGTTTGACCATGCTCAGGCGCTGGGGCTGATCCTGGAGCAGATCGACCGTCGGCTGGACGGCGATCGCATCGTCGGCGCCGGCCATCGCGTGGTGCATGGCGGAATCGCCTATGCGACGCCGGTGCGGATTGATCCGCACGTCAT
>JANRLN010000147.1:0-25815 GCA_033762515.1 Planctomycetaceae bacterium | reverse complement strand
AGAACCACTGTGACTTGATGGCTGGCTGCAACCAGACCGAAGGTGGAACACCAAACAATGTTCGCAGTTCAATGACTTCCAGATGGGCCGGACAATCCGGCCAATTGTGTTCCCAGCATACAATACAGTCGCAACCGTGCGGGTCATGACCGTGACTGGCAAAAGACCGTGATCGAAACTCAAACTCAATGCGCACTTGGTGTTCATGATCTCCCGCACGCCGGTACGCGATACAATCAGGGAATCCCGGCTTGATGAGACTGACTTGAAAACCAAGCGACCGGGCCTTCTCAGCAAAGAGATAGACCACTCCCAATTCGTTGGTAGGCGCACACTCCATCGAGGCGCCGGTCAATCGAACCGCGCGCTTTACTATCTTAACCGTTCCATTGCTCGGGACAACATCGCTCACATCCATCTCCTTCTATAAATCAAAGTCGCTCGGGTACGACCAGCCCTCCGGTAACAGATCATTCACACGAAGGTCCAGCCCGGCGCCGCCGGTTCGGTCTCCGCAATCTGGCCCGGTCGGTGAATCGTGGGAACACCTGAATTCTCCGAGAGGTAGACCCTAACGACATCTTGCGAATGCAGATCGACGTCCCAAACCACCAGCGATCCGGCGCTGAAGTCTTCGCCGCGTTTTTCCGCGATTCTCCGATCTGCCCGTGGACCATAGTCCCCCGGGCTCCTGACTTCGACAGCGACGGTAGGAGGTCCGTCATAGTACTTCATGGCTCGCCTAGTCCTCAGACTTACGGCGGAACAACGCAGCAAACAAGGCGTCCATGCCGAACCAGCGGCCGGTGGGCAGGAACACGAACGCCAGACAGGCCAGCGCTTCGATGGAAACCTTGTTCACGATGTAATTGTGTTCGACGCCCACCTCCGGCGGACAACCCGGCCAGGGCGGAGCCGCCAGATAAAACATCGTCAAGAGTCCCGCCGCTCCCAAAGCCGCCAGCCGGGTGAACAGACCTGCGATGAGCAATCCGCCAAGGATCGTCAGCCCCCACATCGTCTGCAGATTAATCGACCGCATTGGCGTCATTGGTTCCGGGACGGGTCCGGCGGCGAGTTGCTCCTGACTCAAAAGCTGCGTGGCTTCGGCCTTCAGCTCCGATTCCAGAGCCTGAACCGGGCCGACGAGCGAGCGGCGCAATTGCTGCAGTTCGAGCCACTGCTGAGACAAGTGATCCCATTGGCAGGCGGTCATGGCCTGAGCGTAATTGGTCTCATACCGGGCGATCAGCGCCTTGTATTTGTCGACATCCCCCATGCGCTGTTCGACGACCGTTCCGTCTTTTTCCTTCTGAAGCACCCCGACCCGATCGGGATCCCCTTTTAGGAGTGCTGCGAGTCGTTCCCTGTACGACAGTTTGCTCTGCAGCGTGTAGAGCTTGTTGACGGCGTCGTGGAATTTCTTGATCGCTGCCGCATCCGCAGCCTCTTCGGCTGCCGCATTCTCATCAATTGGCGCCAAGGCCAGGATAGCGTCCCGCTCGGCAGGCAAAAGATGGTAAGCACCGTCGACAATCAGACGCTTCTTCTCGCCGTTGAACTGAATCGCGGCCTTCCATTTCGTCAGATCAACTCCCGGGGGGAGTTCCGCGAGTTCAACGACAAACTCCTTCGGCCCGTTGAGCAACAGATTGAGGCGATCAGCGACGCTTCGGCTCTTGTCGCTTCCCGATCCAGCACCGGGATAGTGAGCCACAAAGCGCGTCTGCCAGGCGTCCCACTTGGCGGCCATGTGCTCATGATCGAGCCACATGAGGTCGTTGGGGTCGCCGGTCATGTCGCGAAAGGTGGTCCGCAGTGGCCCGGTCGCGTTCTTGAGGTAGCCCTCAGCCGACCAGGGTTGCGAGGTGTTCTGCGTGTTCAGCTTCCACAACCCTTCGTAGAGCAAATGCCAGCCGATACACAGCCGGAGCAATACGAGAATGCAACAAGCCATCCAGGAAATCTTGCGTTCGTCACCGGGCACGCGCGGCCCCTTCCATCAGCAGGAGAATCAAGAATGTCAAATCAGTTCGGAACGTCGAAGAGGGTGGAATCACCGTACCGAGCGTCAGGCAGGGTCGGCAAAGTACAGGCGGTCCTGCGGGACGCCGCGAATGATCGGCGCCAGCGTCCGCCCATCGTCGGGGAGCGGGAACAGGATCACCCCCACATTCTCGAAATTATCACAATAGCTCAGAGCCTTTTCGACCCCCAGTACGAAAAAAGCGGTCGATAGTGCGTCGGCCAAAGCGGCATCCGGCGCGATCACACTCACCGACAGCATGACCTCCACGGGCCAGCCGGTCCGTGGGTCCAAAATGTGACCGTACCTTTTGCCCTGATGACGGTACCACTGCACAGCCGTCCCGCTTGTCGACATCGCCATGTCGCGGAGGATCAGCGTCAGGAACCTGCGATCCGGCAAGAGCGGATTCTGCAGCGCAATCGGCCAACCGTCATGCTCGACGTGACAGCCGCGAACGCGGGCGCTGCTCTTGCCGCCATGTACCAGCCAGTTCTCGACGCCCTGCTCCACCAGGATCTCCGCGGCGCGATCGACTGCGTATCCCTTACCAATCGCGCCCAGGTCAAATCGCGGTCCCGGCGCTGAAAATCGGACCGCACTGCGAGCATCATCAAATTCCACACGATCGAGTCGCGCCGCCTCGATGGCCTGACGCCGCTCCGACTCGGTGGGCGCCCGCTCTTCCCGTCGGGTTCGCCGCCAGAGTTCGATCAATTGGCCTGCAATGGGGTTGAACGCACCCTCAGTTTGCTGTGCCAATGCGCAACCACGCCTCAGCAAACGGAAGAGTTGTTGTTCCACTTCGACGCGATGCTCGGCGGCGAGACGATTGAGCGTCGAAAGTTCGCTTTCGGCGCGATAGACGGAATACTGCTCGTCCAACCTCACAATTTCGTCGAGGGCCTCGGACGCCGCCCCCACCTGATGCGATGGACCATCGGGATTCAGGAGCACATCGAAATCGGTACCCATGGCCGAAGTCCGCAACAGCAGCGTTGGCCCGCGTCCCGGATGCGGCATTGCGACCAGAGCATCGGCGACTTGATTTCCCGCAGCTTCCGCAGCTGACGCCAGCGCACGTCCAGTGAGAAAATCACGCCGATTGGCAGCAGAGTCGGACATTTCAATGTGCATCAATTGGGATGTGCTGGGAACAACCTCTATTCTAGTCGCCGCGACGAATGGGGTCTTGTTCCAGACGATGTTCGGGAACACAGTGGTCCCCAAGCGAGAATTGGGCCATGATCGGCCGGTTTTCTTGGCAATCTCGATCAACAACCCCGGGAGAGTTCGCATGCGTGGTCTGCTTCTCGGCACTTGCCTGCTGTTCTGTCGCGAGATCGTGGGGGTCAACGCGCCGATTCATGCTGCAGAACCGCTGAAATTCACCGAGGCCGATGGGGTTCGGTGGTACGACATCCGACAACTTGGCGTCGAGGGGCAGGGCTGGACGGACACCAAGTTGCCCCTCGATCGATTCCCGGCGCGCGCGGAGGGAAAACTGCACGATGCCGTATGGAGTCTCAGCCGCAATTCGGCGGGAATGTGCGTCCGTTTCGTCACCGAGGCGACAACTCTGCAGGCCCGCTGGACTTTGACTTCCGAGCGGCTCGCGATGCCGCACATGCCCGCGACAGGAGTTAGCGGCCTGGATGTTTACGCTCGCAACGATGATGGCGGTTGGCGCTGGCTCGCGTGTGCCCAACCCAAAGCTCCAGGAGTCTCCCAGGTGTCGCCGATCGCCAGCGGGATCAAATCTGGTCGCAGGGAGTATCTGGTCTATCTGCCGCTGTACAACGGGGTCGCGTCAGTCGAGATCGGCGTTCCCGCCGGAAATGAAATCGCGGATGCACCCGACTACGACGCGTTGCATGCCAAGCCGATTGTCTTTTACGGGACCTCGATCACGCACGGCGCGTGTGCTTCTCGATCAGGGATGGTGCACACCGCCATTCTCGGACGACGGTATCAGCGACCGGTCATCAACCTCGGGTTTTCGGGCAACGGACGGATGGAACCAGAAGTCACGGCCCTGATCGGCGAACTCGACGCGGCGCTGTATGTCATCGACTGCTGCCCCAACCTGAGCGGCGCGGAAACCGCCGAACGGACGAGGCCACTGGTTCGGCAACTGCGCGAAGTCCGTCCGGAGACGCCGATTGTGTTAGTCGAAGACCGCCGGTACACCGATGCCTGGCTTCTCGGTTCCAAGTCCCAACGCAATGACGGCAACCATGCCGCTCTCAAGGCCGCCTTCGACGACCTGACCACCGCGGGGGTCAAGCATCTCTACTACATCCCCGGCGATAACCTCCTGGGAGACGACGGCGAAGGGGCCGTCGACAGCAGCCATCCGAACGACCTGGGTTTCATGCGCCAGGCCGAGGCCTTCGCGAAGGTCCTGGATCCACTGTTGCCGCGCGCCCGCTAGAATTCAGAAGATCGTGAGCCGCGATCTCTGCCCCCCGAATTTCTCCGGGGGATTCTTCATCAGAAAATCTCAAACAAGCGCTTGACTCAGGCGAACTCGCGCCTAGAATTCAGTCAAACGTTCGTTTTATTTCCTCGCCGTGGAGGTGCTCCCATGGTCGACGATACCCGGCAACGACTCTTGAACTCAGCGGGACAAATCTTTGCCGAGAAAGGCTTTGAGGCGGCAAGCGTGCGAGAGATCTGTCTACGGGCCGAGGCCAACATCGCGGGTGTCCACTATCACTTCGGCGACAAGCGGCAGCTTTATGTCGAGGCGGTACGAGTTGCCCAGTGTGCGCAGTCGGACGAAATTCCCTTCCCGGAATGGCCAGCCGACATGCCCCCGACCGACCGGCTGCGGGTCTTTGTGGGAACGATGTTCGAGCGAATGCTCGATTCCCGGCGACCGAAGTGGCACCTGCAATTGATGCTTCGCGAACTGGCCCACCCCACCGAAGCCTGCGAGGCCATCGTGAAGGACTACATCCGCCCGATGGCGGACAAACTCCGGTCGATTCTGACCGACCTGCTGCCGCCGGAGTTGGATGAAATGGAACGCTGGCGGATGGGCTTCAGCATCGTAGGGCAGATCCTTTTTTACTACGTCAACCGCCCCATCGTTCGGCTGCTGATCGGACCCGAGGCCTATGAACAATTGACGGTCGAGACTCTGGCCGACCATGTGACGCGTTTCTCGCTGGCGGCCATCGGCCATCGCCCGCCGGTGGTGAGTCTCGCGGCCGCATCCCCTCCCCCGGAGGTCGTCCCATGAACTGGGTTGCCTGGAAGATGCTCACCGGAGATCGGGCCAAATATTTCGGGACGGTCTTCGGAGTCGCCTTCGGAGTTCTGCTGATTTCGCAGCAGACGTCGATTTTCGTCAGTCTCATGCGGCGGACGGCCGCGACGGTGATCAACGTCCGCGACGCTCAGATCTGGGTGTTCGATCAGAACATGCAGAACACCGAGGAGATTAAGCCACTGTCGGAAAGCGACCTGACCCGTATTCGCGGCGTCTCCGGGGTCAAGTGGGCGGTGAGATTCTTGAAGGCCCAGACGCGGGCTCGCAACCTGGAATCGGGCACTTTTCGACAGGTGATCCTGTTGGGCATTGACGACACAACATTGGTCGGGGCGCCCGTGAAAGTGATCGCAGGTTCTCTCGCCGACCTTCGAAAACCGGATGCGTTCATGGTCGATCAGGCAGGCTACGAATACCTCTTCGGGGTTGGCGAACCGATTCGTCTGGGGCGGACGCTGGAAATGAACGATTCGCGAGCCGTCCTGGTTGGGGTCGTCGACGCTCACGCGCCGTTTGAGACATTTCCGATGGTCTACACCCGCTATTCCCAGGCGACGCGCTTCGTGGCGACGGAACGCAAGGTCATGTCATTCGTGCTGGCGGAACCGCAGGACGGACGGACTGCCGAGCAGGTCTGTCGGCAGATTCAGGAGACGACGTCGCTGACAGCCAAAACTCGAACGGAAATGATCTGGTTCCAGGTCGGCTACTACATGCGCAGCACCGGCATTCCGATCAACTTCGGCATCACGATCGTCCTCGGTTTCGTGGTGGGAACCGCGATCGCCGGGCAGACGTTCTACCTGTTCACCGTCGAGAATATCAAACAGTTCGGCGCGTTGAAGGCGATGGGGGTGACGAACCTGGGCCTGACAGGCATGGTGCTGCTGCAGGCGACCATCGTTGGTCTTGTCGGCTACGGTCTCGGCGTGGGGATGGCCGCCGTATTTTTTGAATCAACGAAGGGCATGACGCACCTGCGCGGGTTTTACATGCCCTGGCAGGTCGCGGCTCTGGCGGCAGGCGCCGTCGCCCTCATTATTGTCAGCGCCAGTTTCGTGAGTCTCCGCCGCGTGTGGGTGCTGGAGCCTGCAATTGTGTTCCGCTGACCAACGAAGCCCGGGGACTGCGACCCCCGGGCTTACGGCGTGCGACAACACTGGACTAACCGAGTACCATCATGACCACGACACTCGTTGAACAACCATCCTCCGCTGCGTCCGCGATGACTTCCGGCGTGGCCTGTCGCAACCTCATCAAAGAGTTCGGCGACGGCGACGCCAAAATTCGCGTGCTGCACAGTGTCAACGTCGACATTCCGACCAGCGAACTGGCGCTGCTGGTCGGTCCCAGCGGATGCGGGAAGACGACGTTGATCTCCATCATCGCCGGCTTGCTCTTCCCGACGCAGGGGGATGTGGTGCTGTTTGACACCCCGCAGTCGCAATTGCGGGGTCGACGCCTCGTCCAATTCCGTGCCAAGAATGTGGGGTTCGTTTTTCAGCAGTACAACCTGCTGCCGGCGCTCACGGCGGCGGAGAATGTCTCGGTGCCATTGTTGATTCAAGGCGTCGCCAGACCGCAGGCGCTGGAAAGAGCGCACGCGGTCCTGGAATTCGTGGGATTGGGAAATCGAGCCCGACAGCTTCCGTCGCAGCTCTCCGGCGGACAGCAGCAACGCGTGGCGATTGCGCGGGCGCTGGTCCACGAACCACGACTTCTGGTCTGCGATGAACCGACGGCCGCGCTCGATGCCAAATCGGGGCAGACCGTGATGGAACTGATCCGCCAGGTGGCCGTGCAGCCGGGACGTGTGGTGATCGTCGTCACGCACGACCACCGCGTCTTCGACTACGGCGACCGCGTGATCGAGATGGCGGATGGACGGATTGAGAACGTGACGACGCGAACGACTCTTGGATAACCGCACAACTTTCATCAACCCGCTTTCTCCCGCCGCGACCCGCTATCCACTACCCGTTCCCTCTGGAGCGCACCATGAACCGTTCCGCAGTCCTGCCGGTGATCGCCGTGGTGGCGTTCACCTTTATGGCTTGGCATCTGTTGCAGACGAATCAGTCGGCGCCGCTGGCGAGTCCCCCCGTGGAGCCGAGTCGGTCTCCCTATGGCGAAACCATCGCCGGCGCCGGGTTAATCGAGCCGCGCTCTGAAAACATTGAAGTGGCCGCCGTCGTCCCCGGAACAGTGACCGAAGTGTTCGTCAAAGTCGGCGAGACAGTCAGAGCGGGAGCGCCGTTGTTTCGCCTGGATGATCGTCAGCGGAAAGCCGAACTGGCAGTCCAGCAGGCGCGATTGGCGGAAGCGCGGTCTCAGCTGAGACGGATGGAGCAGATGCCGCGCGTCGAAGATGTGCCGCCGAGCGCAGCTCGCGTGCAGAAGGCGGAGGCGGATCTGAAAGCGCGTAAGGACGACATGGATCGGCTGGAGAATCTCGTCGCGCGAAAAGTCTCAACGCAGCAGGAGTGGATTCAGGCGGAACAGGCTTTCCTCGCGGCACGCGCTCTCAGTGAGCAGGCCCACGCCGAACATGCAAAGCTCCTCGCCGGGGCCTGGGAAGAAGACCTTGCGGTGACGCAGGCGCAGGTGAAACTGGCTCAGGAAGGGGTCACTCAGGCAGAGATTGAAGTCCAGCGACTCGTCGTGACCGCTCCGATTGACGGAGCGGTGCTCAAGGTTGACGTCCGCCCCGGCGAATACGTGGGAACCCCGCCGGGACAACCTCTGATTGTGCTGGGAGACACGCAGGTCCTGCACGTGCGGGTCGACATCGACGAGCAAGACCTGCCGCGATTCCGCCCCGGCCTGCCGGGCAAAGGGTTTGTCCGCGGCGACGCACAGACGGCGCTGGCGATGTCGTTCGTGCGGGTCGAACCCTATGTGGAACCGAAGCGCTCGCTGACGAACAAAGGGAACGAACGCGTCGACACACGTGTGTTGCAGGTGATCTATGCCTTGGAGCCAGGCGAACAGACGGTCTACGTGGGTCAGCAGATTGACGTCTTCCTCGACGGTACGGTCCTAGCAACCCCATGAATGCACTGTAATTGCTCCTCTGAACCATCGCCGATCGCTCGCGGTTTCGCGATAATCCGCCGATGGACGATTCGCTTCCCATTGACCCCGACGCTGCCGCGCTCCGCGTCGATCGACTCACGCGTCTGTTGGGTCTCGGCGCGCTCGCACTCCTGGCGGCGACGTGGAAATTGTGGACGCCGCAGGATGTCTTCCCCCGCGTGCCGCTTTTCTATTGGGCGCCGCCGCGGTGGCTGGATTGGTTCTCGCTGGGGATCATGGTCGCGGGACTCATCGGCCTGCTCATCCACCGCCGGATCCCCGAGCGCCGCCTTGCCGCAACCTTGACCGCCTGCGGTTTCGCCCTCCAGTTCATCGCTGATCAGCACCGCCTCCAACCCTGGGCGTGGCAGTTCTTCATTCTCGCGCTGGTGATCGCTCTCGCCGACGACCGCACCATTCTCGGGGGTTGGCGCTGGCTGGTGATCAGCATCTATGCGTATTCGGCGTTGTCGAAGTTTGACGCCGCGTTTCTAAGCGAGACTGGGCCGCAACTCTTGCAACCGCTCTTGCAGACAACATCTTACCGGCGTCCATGGTCGTTGTCGCAAGTTGATCAGATTCTACAGATCGTGATGCCATACGCCAGCGCGATGTTGCCCATTGGGGAAGCTGTCGTCGCAATACTATTGGCGATTTCAAGTCTGCGACGCTTGGGACTATTTTTCTCTTGGCTCATGCACCTGAGTCTATTAGCGATTCTCGGGCCGCTGGGACTGAATCATTCTTGGGGAGTCTTCTTGTGGAATGTGTTCTTCATCTTCCAGAATTGGAATCTCTTCGCGTTCAGATTGGGAAGACCAGCCGACCGACTCTCGACTCGATTGACGGCCAACACTTCATCGCGAGTTGCAAAGTGCGTGCTTGGCGCGGTGTATTTATGGCCTGCGCTTTATCCTTGGGGATGCTGCGACGCATGGTTGGGATGGGCGGTGTATGCACCGCTTCACGAGGAAGTCGTCGCGCTGATCGAAGTTGAGCCTCTGGACTCTTCTTCCTCAATGCCGATGGAGCTCAAGAGGTCATTTGGAAGACTCGACTTTGGATTGGGAACGAACCTTCCACCATTTGTTGGAACCCGCGAACTGGTGCTGAATCACTGGTCGCTGCGGACGGTTGGGGCGCCAAGCTATCCCGAAGCACGGTTTCAGTCGGCGGTCGCGTTGGCCTTACTGCGTGAAGGCCACGTGACTCGACTGGAACTTGTGGTAAAGTCGCGTCCCAGCCGTTGGACCAAGCTCGTGCAGACGAGAACTCGGATGAGCAGTATTTCAGAAATCTGGAACTACGCCGGCACGTTCTGGTTCAATGCGTATCCTGAATGCGTCTATCGTCGACTACCCGGCGAGCGGGGGGACGTAAGTCCCCCCGGTGATTGATTCAACCCGTGAATCACCCCGGGGGACTCACGTCCCCCGGCTCGCCTTGGAGACTTTCTATGGCCCGTATTGATGATCTGGCGCTCCTGCGTGACTACGTGCAGAACGAAGGCCTCGTCCGGCATATGTTCGCGGTCGAAGCCGCCGTCCGGGCGTACGCGCGCAAATTCGGTGAGGACGAAGATCTGTGGGGAACTGCCGCCCTGCTGCACGACTTTGACTACGAGCGCTGGCCGAACCCTCCCGATCATCCGCTGCAGGGATCGCAGATCCTGCGGGAACGGGGATATCCCGAAGAGGTGATCTACGCGATCCTGTCGCACGCGGATTACCTGCAGGACCAGTACCCGCGCAAGTCCCTCCTCGACAAAACACTCTACGCCTGCGACGAGTTATGCGGGTTCATCACCGCGTGCGCGCTCGTCCGCCCCGAACGCCTCGTCGGATTGAAAGCTGCCAGCGTCCGCAAGAAGATGAAGACCGCCAGTTTCGCGGCGGCTGTCAATCGGGACGACATCGTTCGCGGCGCGGAAGATCTTGGCGTAGACCTCAACGAACACATCGACTTCTGCATCGCCGCCCTGCAGGGGATCGCGAACGAGTTGGGACTGACGACGTGAGCAACAGCAGGAACGGCGCCCCATTCGCGCAGAGGACAGGGGCCGGTGGACGGTGGACCGCGGGAGAAGTGCTTGAGTTGTCCTCCGTCCCTTGGCCGCGAGCTTGATCTACCTTTATACCGAGAGCCAACAACCATGACTGCACGCGATCTGCACGCCGTGGGACTGCCAGCGGGATTCGTGGCCTCTGATGCCGCAGTTTCCCCGACATCGTTTGTCGCCTTTCTGGAAGGACCGGCGGCGCTGGCGAATGGCGATGTCTATTTCACGGACATTGTCAACAACCGCATTCTCAAGAAGTCGCCTGCCGCGGAGTTCTACGAAGTCTTCCGACATCCGAGCGGCCGCGCCAATGGACTGCTGTTTGATCCGCAAGGCCGATTGCTGGCGTGCGAGGGGAACGAGTTCGGTCCCAACGACGGCAACCGTCGTGTGACCCGTACGAACCTTGCAACGGGAACCGTCGAAGTGCTGACCGATCGCTACGACGGCAAGCGCTACAATTCCCCCAACGACATCGCCGTCTGCTCGAATGGGCAGATCTTTTTCACCGATCCCTGCTACGGCGACCGGACGACGATGGAGCTGAATCACGACTCGGTCTACCGGATCGATAGCGATGGCGAGGTGACGCGGGTCTTGACGCAACCGGAGATCCAGCGACCCAACGGTATTGCGCTGAGTCCCGATGAACGGACCATCTACCTGGTCGACAGTTGCCCGGTCATCGGCGGCAACCGCAAGATTTGGGCCTTTGACCTCAGCCCCCAGGGAGAGTTGAGCCGGCAGCGATTGGTCTTCGACTTCGCCCCCGGCCGCGGCGGCGACGGCATGTGCGTTGATTCCCAGGGCCACCTGTATATTGCCGCGGGAATCGCCCGCCCGCGTGGTCCCCACGAAACGACGGCGACTCCACCGGGGATCTACGTCCTCAGCCCCGACGGCACTCTGCAGGGACGCATTCCGGTCCCCGAAGACGTCCTCACGAACTGCACCTTCGGCGGCGACGACTTGAAGACTCTCTTCGTTACGGCGGGACGCACACTCTACCAGGTGCGGGTCGAGATTCCGGGTTGGGTGGTGCATCGGAAGTGATCGTCGCGCCGGTGAAGATGCGGGATTCCAATTCCTTGACCTTATGCACACACAAAACAAGCGTATCCCATTCGTCCATTCGGCATCGACAGGCGGCCGCAGTCAGTCCGATGACGCGAGAAACCGGGGGACCGCACAACAGCATGGCAGCCGGCGCCATCATGTCCAGCCTACGTTCGCGTCCGTCCGCAATCCCCATTCTCACACCGCTCCGGCGATGCAATCCAGAAGCAGATCAGATCATGTGCCCCTTGGTTGAATTGAGACAATTGCTCCGTCACTGCCGATACGGTTGACGAGCCTCATAAAGCTGGCGCCGAGCGGCAATTTCCGATGCAAACGCCGGGTCACCGAGGTCTTGGCACGCGCGTTCCGCCAATTGCGCGAAATTGACCGCAGCCGCGAAGTCTCCGAGTTCAGCAAAAGCGGCTGCCAAAGCATCCAAGGCCACGGGATCGTCGGCAGAGGTGCGGTTCTGGAGACGTTTCGCCTCGTCCAAGGCGGTGGCGCCGTCCCGGATTTCGGGGTCATGATGACTCGCCAGCGTCATTGCCAGCTGGGCACGGACTCCGTTGAGGCTTTCATCGAGTTCCAGTGCACGCCGCAAGTGTCCCAAACCAATCCGCGCGTCACCGTCGAGAATCTCTGTTCGACCCAGATTTGCAGTGGCTTGCGCGTTGTCAGGCTGAATTCGCACGGCCGCAGCGAACTCGACTCGTGCTTCGGAAACCTTTCCGGTCTGAGCCAGGACCGTTCCCAAGTTCATTCGGGCCTCGAACAGCTCTGGCCGTGCTTCGGCCGCCGAGCGCAATATCGGGGCCGCTTCGTCAAGGCGTCCGACCAGGCTGAGCAAGCGACCAAGGTTTGTTTTGATCTCCGCCCTCCGCGAGTCCAACTCTGAAGCGCGCCGGCTGGATGCGATCGCGGATTCCAGATCTCCGCGATCTTCTTCGACCATCGAGAGGTGATGGTGCAGTGGCGCGAAGTTGGGAAATCTCCGGACCGAATCGATCAACAATTCGTAGGCTTCGGACGAACGCCCCTGTTTGATCCATGCAGCGCTGAGATTCATGCGCGGTTCGGCGGCGGCCGGCGCCAGCTGATACGCCCGTTCCAGCAACTCAACCCCTGCTTCCACCTCGCCGCGTTCGCAAAGCAAGGTGCCGAGGTTGCCCAGCGCCAGCCAGGCATCGGGAGTCTGAGCGATCGTGTGACGCCAGAGCGTCTCCAGGTCGCGATAGGCATGGCATTGTTCGAAGGCGCGCCAACCCAAGAGCGACAACCAAACCGCTGACAGTGCGATCAGCTTCCGAGGATCCGTCGCTGCCGGAGTCTTTCGAGTCAACGAGCCTGTGAGCGCCGCGGCGGCCAGGGCAATCGGCCCCAGGCTGGCGAGGTATTGAAAGTGGTCGGCCACGTACGAATATCGCATGGGAAAGACGTTGACGAATCCGAGGGCGGGAAACAGCGTTCCTCCGAAAAATAGGACCGCCGTCAGTGGTCCGCGCCCCCACAGGGATCTGGTCATCCAGAGAACCACCAGTGTGCCCACAACCGCCAGCGGCCAAATCCATTGCACGGGTGAGGAGGCGTCAATCTGCCAACGCGAGTAGGAAAAAGAGAGGTGGGAGGGCCAGGCCAACTTTCCAATGTAGAACCAGGCTGCGCGACCGGCGATTAGGCAGCGTTCCGCAAACGTCCATTGAAACTCCGGGCCTTGAGCCCCAACTCGCCAACGCTCCATGGCTGCGGTATTTGAACCAAGTACGGCCCCCAGCACGAAAAATGGCAGCATCAGGCCGGCCCAGCGCCATTTGAGTTGGTTCGTCTTCCACCAGAGGACCAGCAAACACGCCGCGGGCAACGTCGCCACGACGCTCTTGGCCAGCAGCCCTGCTGTAAAGAGGATCAGCGCCGCCGCATAGCACCGTCCTGCGTACCAGGGCCCGCCGGCCGTATTGCGATCCGAACGCAGTTCGACGGAGAAGAAGCGAGTGAGAAACCAGGCAGCGCTGAGATAGAAGACCCCCGACAGCACATTTTTTCGTTCGGTGACCCAGGCCACCGATTCGACATGCACGGGGTGAACAGCGAAAATCGCAGCCGCCAGCCAGCTTCCGGGCAACTGCAACGCGCTTAGCACGCGCCACATGAGTATGGCGCCGCAGGTGTGCAGCAGCACGTTGTCCAAGTGGTATCCGACCGGCCACAGTCCCCAGAGTTGATATTCCACCCAGAACGTGGTGTGAGTGACGGGATAGTATTGGGGAACCGCACCGAGTTCGGTCCAGATCCGCCATAGGCCGGAGACCGATCTCAGCGTGGAATTTTTGGTGACATAGTCGTCGTCATCCCAAATGAATCCAGCCGAGAGGGTCGGCAAGTAAACGCAGCAGGTCAGCACCAGAAGCAACAGGGACGGCCCAACTGCGACAACTCTCCGCAAAACGGGCATCTCGCGATCTCATTCGTCTCGTTCCGCCGGTGGAGAAAACTTCCCACAGAAGATGCATTGGTCTCGATCGCGGCGGGGATTGCAGGACCAATTTGACCACGCAAGACAATTGTGTCCACCCTCGCCGGTGAAGAATGAGCGTAGACCGGCAACACGCAGGGTCAAGGAGAGGGCGAAAGCGGGGTACTGAACAACGGCAGCAAGTCCAGTCGCCAGCCTTTGCTCAACGATGCACTCGTCCAGTTTGCCTGTCCGATTGCGGCCACCGAAGGCACATGCCGTTTTGTCGCCCCATCCTCCGCTGCAGGTGCGCGGTCGGCTAAACTGACAACTAACGTCGACATGTTAGCAGCACGATGCGGCGGGACGTGACGCCGAATCGACATCCTGCAGCAGCTTCTTGGGTACGCCGATATCCAGGACGTGCACCTTGCCGGTCCAGAAACTGGCCCCTTGAACGTCGAATCCCGTCTTGCGAGAGACAAAGGTTCCTGTGACTGTCGCCCGCACGCAGGTCCCGAGGGGCTCACCTGAGTCGCAGTCCAATCCTGACGGAACGTCGACGGCAAAGACCTTCTTGCCCATGCCGTTGATCGCTTCGATCACGCTGACAAACGGCTGACGGACTTTCTGAGTCGCGCCGGTTCCGAGGATGGCGTCGACGATCCACGCCGCGTGGTCCAACTCGCGCCGCCAGACGTCGCGCGTGGCATTGGCCAGGCAAAGCAGGGGAATTCTCGACCGTTGGACGACGTGCAAATTGATGGCGGCATCGCCCTGATAGTCGGCGACCTCGGCAGCCAGCAGCACTTGCACATCGTGCCCGCGGTTTTGCAGATGCCGCGCCATAACCAGACCATCGCCGCCATTGTTCCCTTTGCCGCACACGATGGCGATTTGTCCGGCGACCTGAAGTGACTCCAAGAGGGCCGCCGCATTTCGGCCCGCGTTCTCCATCAAAACAATACCGGGGAGTCCAAAATCGTCGATGGCTCGGCGGTCGATTTCGCGGACTTCACGACAATTCAGTGATCGCATCGTCGTTGATTCCCTGGTTCGTGAGGGCATGCATTCGTCGGGACACGCGCTTCCGAAATCACGTGTTCTTTGGTTTCGATGGTCTACATGTCCACCAGATTATCGCTTACCATCACGTGTTCCGGTAGATGCCAAACGCGATTCCCACGACAGTTTGTCACCATATTTCCGAAACCACCTCCCAACCAGCGAATCCCCTCCACAGTCCTTGGCGGTGTACGGGAATCCAATATGCTACATCCCGTGACAACGACATCACTGCAATCTTCCACGTAAAGCGCCGCTGGAAATCCCTCCAGGAGCTGCAGCCCCGTCAAATTCAACCTCCGCGAGCGAATCAATTCCACCAGCCCCTGTCGCTGGATCGGCACGGCATCAGGGACCGTATGCTCCCCGGCTTGTGCATCTTGAATCTGCAGTCCAGTCAGCGTGCAGTTTTCGCACTCCTCCAGTCGGATTCCTGTGCACAACTCCTTCTCCCGGTAATCCGGGTTGTGGCCGAAGCAGTTCGCCCCGATCACCAGGCTTTTGCACCTCTCGGCCAGCAGATTGCGATGGTGGCCGCTGTAGATGTAATTTCCCTCCAGCGTCACCCCTCGACAACTGGTGAGATGCACGTTCGTGGCCTGGCTGCCGATCAGGTTACCCGAAATGCACCACATTCCCGCTTTCTGGCTCTCGGGAGTCGTGCTCCCGATGATGCGGATGTTGGCTCCGTTGGGACTGTAAGTCGCCTGAATCGTGTTGCTGCAGATGGTTCCCTCGCGGACGGTCCCGGTCTCGCCGCAGTCGATGTAGATCTCGGCTGTGGGAATCGCGTCGGCGTCCGGGACTTTGTGCGCCCGGTTGTTGTTGTACTCGATGTCGTTGCCGGTGATCTGCAGGTTGCGGATCTCGCTGTTCTCGATGCGGATCCCCCCCAGGCGACCATAGCTGATGTGGCAGCCCGTCACGATCATCTGGTGCAGGTTCACCCGGTCGAGCAACACGTTCACGCCGGTGTTGAAGTAGAAGTGGCAATGGCTCAACAGCACGTTGCGGGCGCGCCCCGTAATGTGGACCGCGTGACGGACGCGACGAATGAGGACCCCCGTCAGCGTCGGTTGCATCACGCCGACGATCCTGACGCCGTCGGCATCGGGATGTTTTCCTTCGATCTCAATGTGCGAGATCGTGGGCATCCGCTGGTTCTGCCAGTGTTCGGGCTGGAAACTCAGCGGATCGGCGGAGCCTTGATGGTCGCCGCGCAGTTCGAACGCCGGCCCTGCGCCGTGCATGAGAATCTTCGCAGTTCCCCCCGTCCCGTGGATCGCGGTCCGGCCGTGCGTCTTGAGATCGACGACGATGGGCGAAGTGATGTGATAATCGCCGCGCGGGAACGCAAGTTCGCCGTCGCCGTCTTCCAGAGCGTGCTGGATCGCGGCGGTGTCGTCGTGCACGCCGTCGCCCATGGCGCCATAGTCGCGGACGTTTGCCATGTTGTGGACTCGTTGAGGGTGGTGAGAGCGGGAGGAAGCGACGGCAGGCCCGGGGGCGGCGATCTCTCGGCTGCGGGGGGGTTACGCGAGAATCTCACGAATGGGGTGCTGCGGTTCGACGCCGGTGAGGCGCTGATCGAGACCCTGAAACTTGAACGACAGCCGTTCGTGATCAACGCCGAGGCAGTGGAGAATGGTGGCATTCAGATCATTGACGTGCGCGGGTTGGTCGACGACGTTGTAGCTGAAGTCGTCGGTTTCGCCGTAACTCACGCCCCCCTTGATCCCCCCGCCTGCCAGCCACATGCAGAAGTTGCGGGGATGATGATCGCGACCGTAGTTGTCCTTGGTGAGCGCGCCCTGCGAGTAAACAGTACGGCCGAATTCGCCTCCCCAGACGACGACCGTCGATTCCAGCAATCCCCGCTGTTTGAGGTCGGTCAACAAGCCGCCGATCGGCTGGTCGGTGTCGCGGCATTGCGACGCGATATCGCGCGGCAGGCTGCCATGCTGATCCCATCCGCGATGCAGCAGTTGCACGACGCGCACTCCCTGCTCGATCATTCTCCGGGCCAGCAGCGCGCTTGCGGCGAACGTTCCCGGGGTCGTCACTTCCGGACCATACAGGTCGAGGGTGGATTTCGTTTCCGTCGACAGGTCGATCAAGTCCGGCACGCTCGACTGCATCCGGAAAGCCATTTCGTATTGAGAGATCCGAGTCTGAATCTCGGGATCCCCCAGTTGCGACAGGCTGCGCTGATTGAGTTCCGCGAGCGCATCGAGCATCACGCGCCGGTCACCGGCCTCAACTCCGGGGGGATTCTGAATGTACAGAACCGGATCGCCGATGCTGCGCAAGGCCACGCCTGTGTAGGTCGTCGGGAGAAACCCGCTGCTCCACATCCGCGTAAAGAGCGCCTGGGCGGCGGCCTGCGACGACCAGGTGGGAGTCAGGACGACGAAGGCCGGCAGATTGTTCGTCTCTGCACCGAGTCCGTAAGCCAGCCACGAACCGAGGCTGGCCTTGCCGGGAACTTCGCTCCCCGTCATCACGAAGGTGCACGCCGGGTCGTGGTTAATCGCGTTCGTGTGGACCGATTTTACCACCGCCATGTCATCGACATGTTTGGCGGTGTGGGGCAAGAGTTCACTGACCCAGCGTCCGCATCGGCCGTGCTGGGTGAACTTAAACTTGGAAGGGGCGACCGGCAACCGCTTCTGGCCGCTGGTCATCGTGGTGATCCGCTGCCCCTTGCGGATGCTCTCCGGCAAATCCTTGTCGAATTGCTCCGCCAGTTGAGGTTTGTAGTCCCACAGATCCAACTGCGACGGACCGCCGTTCATGTGCAGATAAATGACCGACCTAGCCTTCGGCGGAAAATGAGGAAGTCCCGGAAGCCCCGGTTGCATCCGCGGTTCAGTCGCGACGCCTCCGGCAGCGGATTGGGCCATCGCCCAGGCCATTCCCAGGCCGCCCAGGCGGACTCCCGTCTGACCAAAGAACTGACGGCGGGTGAGAATGCGCTGGAATTCGTGGAGTGGATGCATGCGTGTCGTCCAGGGCGATCGGAAAGTCAGCATCACCGGGGGGACAGACTTCCCCCCGCTCGCCGGAGCTAATTGCGATTCAGGGTTTCGTCGAGGTTGAGAATCAGGTTCGCGATCAGCGTGTAAGCTGCCAGTTCGGCGGGAGCGGCAATGACCTTCGGCCGCGACTCTCCTACGTGAATCAGCCGTTCTGCGGCCGCGGAGTCGCTTTGATAGCGCCGCAGATAGGTCTGCAGCGTGCGGGCGACCAGTTCCAATTCCGGTGCCGCCGGTTCGCGGGACAACACCGTGCGGTAGGCAAACGTGATCCGCTCTTGCGGACTGCCGCCCCCCATGGTCAGGATGCGCTCCGCGAACGCCCGAGCGGCTTCCACATGCTGCGTATCGTTCATCGTCTGCAGCGCCTGCAGCGGCGTGTTGCTGCGTTCGCGACGGGCGCACAGTTGCTCACGATTCGGCCCGTCGAAATTGCTCATGAACGGCGGCGGAGCCGTCCGCTTAAGAAAACAGTAGACGCTGCGACGATAGAGGTCGTCGCCGTGGTCTTGAATGAAATACCGCGTATTGCTGTTGGCATACCCCACGGGTTCCCACAAGTTGGGCGGCTGGTAGGGCCTTACGCCGGGACCACCCATCTTCAGATTCAGCAGCCCACTCACAAATAAGGCGTTGTCCCGCACCTGTTCAGCGTCGAAACGGAATCGGGGTCCGCGGGCATACAACCGATTTTCCGGATCAACGGCAAGCTCCTCGGCCGTGACAGTCGCTTCCTGACGAAATACCGCGGACGTGACCAGCAGCCTCATCAGGGCTTTCGTGTCCCACCCGTGATCGCGGTACCAGACCGCGAGCCAATCGAGGAGTTCTGGATGACTCGGCGGCTCTCCCTGGGAACCGAAGTCGTCGCTGGTCTTCACCAGCCCAACGCCGAACACCTGTTGCCAGAACCGGTTGACGGCCACGCGGGCCGTCGTGGGATGCTCCATCGACACCAGCCACTGCGCCAAATCCAGTCGACTGGCTCTCGTGCGTCCCTGGGGCAACCTCAGTGGAGGGAAGATCGCGGGAGTCGCGGGTTCGACCTTGTCGGCGGGTTTGTCGTATTGGCCGCGCATCATCACGAAAGTATCGCGCGGGGTCGGCAGATCGTTGAACGTGAACGTGCCGGGGATGCTCTCCTCCAACGCGGCTCGCGCCGCCATCGCAGCCTCAAGTTCCTGCTGCGTATGCCGCCATTCTGCTGTCCACGGACGTGCAATGTTCGCGAGGAAATAACGTCGCAGCTCCAACGTCTGATTCCGCTGCTTCAAGATCTCGGCGGAGTTCAACGCCTTCAAGGCATCGGCCGGACCATCCGCCGATGCCGCCGCTGGTGGCGGTCCGCCCTTTAGCAGTTCTGCGAGGTGGCCGGGAACCCCCGTCGTCTCTTGTCCTTTGCGGCTGATCCACCACGCGCGAAAGGAGACACGGGGGTCGCCCTTGGGTTTGAGCCGGCCGCGGACTTTTAATCCATCCCACCAGCAGACGCCGCCGAATTCCTCAAACGTGAGACCCCGAACCACGTCACCGGGTTGGAGTCGCCAGTCCCTGGCGGCAATTCGCACGGGCGTCCATTCGCCAGGTTTGGGCAACTCGCGAATCAATCGCTCATCCGTCGCCGGCCCTCCGCCGCCAAGTTTGGAGTTATCCCCCAGCAGCAACCGTCGAACGCCGCGGCTGGTCGTCAGCTGCAGCAGCATCGCATCGGGGGGTTCGTGAAGGTCGGCCCTCACCCAGACTTCAATCTCCCCGTCTTCCGGGATCACCCAGGTTGCGGCGAGGCCATCGAACTGGTCCTGATACACGTCCCCGCCGTACTGTTTCAGGGACCGCAGACCGGAAGGAATCTCGATTTCGCCGCCGCGGTTGGTCCAGGTGGGTTTGTTGCGGGACGTGGTGCTGACCCGCTGCGCCGCCGGGATCAAGTCGTCGAACCAGACATCGACGACCTCGCGCGCGGGCTCCTCGGCGGTGTTGTCGGCGGGATCGCTGTCACCCATCCCGTCCAGGACCTGGTCCCGGCGTTGCCTGGCGGTCTGCTCCTCCCCCTTCAGACGCTGCAGTTCTTCCTCTTGCGACGGGGTGGCGAGGGAGACGAACGGTGGTGTGTAGCGGACATTCCCATCCATTGCCGGATCGGCGGAGCTGTAGAAGAACGCGTAGAGGGAGTAAAACTCCTTCATCGTCAGCGGGTCGTATTTGTGATCGTGGCAGACGGCGCAGCCCCCCGTCAGACCCATCCACGCCTGGGCGGTCGTGCTGGCCCGCTCGACGGCGTACCGATACAGAAACTCCTCGGCGATCGAACCCCCTTCGCTCGTCGTAACGTTGCAGCGATTGAAACCGGTCGCGATGAGTTGATCCTTCGTCGGATTCGGCAGCAGATCGCCGGCCAGTTGCTCGACGGTGAATTGATCGAACGGCAAATTGCGGTTGAACGCGGAGATCACCCAGTCGCGATACGCCCACATCTCCCGCTCGTTGTCGAGATGCAAGCCGTGAGTGTCGGCGTAACGGGCGATGTCGAGCCAATGACGCGCCATTTCCTCGCCATACCGCGGCGATGCGAGGTAGCGATCCACCATCGCCTCGTACGCTGCGGAGGACTTGTCCGCAAGAAAGTCATCGACTTCGGCGACAGTGGGAGGCAGGCCGGTCAACGTAAACGCGACCCGGCGAATGAGGGTGGGCCGATCCGCTTCCGCATTGGGTGTGAGCTGCGCCGCCGCCAGCCGGGCGAAGAGGAAGCGGTCGACTTCGTTGCGCCCGGGCGTCGAACTGGCGACTTCCGGCGGGGTCGTGACGACCGGCGCCTCAAAGGCCCAATGCTTCTGGTAGGCCGCTCCCTGCTCGATCCAGCGCTTCAATGTGTCCTTTTCGGCCGCGGTCAATACTTTGCGGGACGACGGGGGAGGCATCATCACATCGGGGTCGTCCGACTCGATCCGTCGCCATAATTCGCTGCCGGTCAGATCTCCCGGCTTGATCGCCGTCCTGCCATTCCTCGGGGCGAAGGCATCGTCGGGAACATCCAGTCGCAAGTCGGCTTCACGCTTCTTCGCATCGAATCCATGACAGGCAAAGCAATTGGCCGACAGGATCGGTCGAATGTCGCGGTTGAACTGGAGATCGCCCGCCGGAAGGGTCAGGGGCGCAAGCCCACTGCAAAGCCCCACGCCCAACACGCTCAAGAATACTCGGACAGACATCGGACGTTCCCGACAGCGGCGAGTCAGACGGACTCAGAAATTCCACGCTCAGGATTCTATCCCATCAGCCACGATCGATGAAACTCAGGGAGGCCCCACGGCGGAGCCGGATTTCCCTCATCCTCCTCTTGCCGGTCCCGCTGAGGCAGCGACATCGCAGGTGTCGCGGCGCAACCCCAATGTTCTGGCTCTCAATTCCGGCAGAATCTGCTGTGAAATCAGGGAGTCTGCATCGACTGCGACACCCGTATTACCCCTACAGTCGTCAAAGTTGATCAGACCGGCTTTAGCGGCATGATCGCGACAACCGAATCCGCCTCATGCGGGAGGTGACGGTCACACATCGAGTGGCTGACAGCCAGTTGCCTCACGTCGAACAACCGGGGGGATGCGTGTCATGCGGCGAATTTCTGCGAACTTCGAGCGACCTGTCTGGCAGTGTTGGTTCGTCCGTCGCGCTCTCCCGTCACTGGCGGCGGCCGCTTGCCTGGCGGCGCCCGAATTCGCGGTTGCACAGTCGGGATGGAAGTGGTTTGGCGCCAAGCCCGTAGAACAGGTCCAGGCGCCGAAACCTCAGAACGGCTTCGCGGCATCGGTGCAGCGACTCATGGAACAGGCCCGACAGGAAGCGGCCGCCGGCAACACCCAGGCGGCGCTGCAAACCGCACAGCGGGCCCACAAGATTGCAGAAGCTGCATCGAGCGTCCTCGGAAGCGACCCGATGTGTTCGCCGGACGTGACGCGAAAGTTTGTGGCCGACATTGCCACGCTCAACCAGGGCAACAGCGCGGCAACGCTGGTCCAGGCGCCCCCAAGTGTTCCTGCGCAGATCGCCCTGGAACAACGTCTTGCAGCGCCGCTGCGTCCTGCCGCAGCACCCATCGCCGCACCCCGGCCCCAAGCGCCGTCCATTGTCTCTGCCCCCCCGGCGGTTCCTCAAGTCGTGGAGTCGGCGCCGATCCCGACAGCACCGGAATCGCGATCATTGCCGGCCTTCGTCTCCAGGCCCCAGCCGGTCGTGGCGCTGTTGCCCCCGACATCGGCGGGTGCCGAGGTCCCGTCGGCGGCGGATCGCGCGCCGCTCCAGAAGACTCCGATGGCAGCCTCCCCTCGAGCGACCCGCACCGACCCCTACAGCGTCTCAGCCCGTATTCAGCCGTACCTGAGCCTGCCCGAGTTCTCGATCGTCGGCGGGACGGCAATGACGGACGTCTCAGAGGAGCCAGCCGCTCCCCCGGTCGAATTGACTGTGGAATTCCCGCAGGTTCCTCCCGTGCGCGACTATCCGCTTACGTCGGCCGCGCCGGCCAGACGAACAATCGGCAGTCCTGAAGCACGGTCGACATTCCTCACCGAGACCCTTTCGATCGTCTCGGCTGACGAGGAGGATTCCCTTGCGAACGACCCCGAAGAGCCGGCGTTTGCAGCGCCGCCAGTGCCGGGAGTCGACGGCCCGGACGATGCTCTCTCGCAACCCATCAGCGAATTCGCCGCCATGGAGATCATCAGTGGCGGAGAGACGCAACTGACGAGCCAGTCGTCGGCGGTCGCCGCCGATCCGATTGACACCGCGCTGCTGCAGGACTTCCAGTCGCCTCCGAAGGCGGAGCGTGCCGCCGAGGCCTCCGCGGCTGAAGTCACATCGAAACGCGTCCCGTCGCTGCCAACTGAGATTCCCTGGGACTCTAACGCCACGGAGTGGTCGTCAGGGGGAAATGCGACGACGACACCCGGCCGGCCGTCGAGCCGTTGGGTGGATTCTGCTTGGCAGCCCAAACGGAATGCCGATGCTCCAGCAACGGAATCGCAGGCCGTCCCTCTGGTCCCGCCGGTGCGGACTTCGAGCAAATCCGAATCTCCGGCTTCGCAGCCAGCGGCTGCAATCGCCAGCGTGCTGACTCAATCGCCCGTCGTCGAGTCGGTTTCGCCTGTCGAGGTCGCGGACTTGGGCGTGGTGACCACGGCCTTTGTCGTCGCCAATGCACCCTCCGCACATGTTCCCACGTTGGAGACGGCTCCGGCAGTCGCCACGGAGACTGCGCCGGCTCCCCCTGCTGAGTCCGACGAAGAATGGACTGTCGCCCAGCCGGCGTGGATGCGGAGCGTCCCTGCCGCGTTGCCGGAGGGCGCCCAAAGCGTTGCACGGGAGGACTCCGCCCCCTTCAACATCGTTCAACTTCTGGCGCGGCTGTGGAACGTGCCGACCCACACGGTCGCAACGTTGCTCGGCGGCGGCGGACTCTTGCTCCTGGGATGTGGAATGATGCTGGCTCGCGCGATCCGACGTCCCGGGGCTTAGCGGGCCGTCAAAAGACTCGCGGCACGGGCTTCCGGACACGACGGAGCACGATCACCACCCGCGTCGTCTCACCTGCGGTGCAGGTGAGACCGCCCATGCCACGGCGTTCCACAGATTGCTGCAGCAGGCTGTCACGCCACTTCCGCGCGAACTTGCGGTGTCGGCAAGTTCACCGAGCGCGCCAGAATCTCGTGGATGATCGCCACAGTCTCCGCAGTCCCATTCAATCGGTCCGGACGCTCCGCCAGTCGGGCGCGGTAGGCCTCCAGGCGGCCTAGAAATCGCACCAGGGTTTCCGACTGCAAATCCTCCAGAGTCGACCATTCGCCGACCCCCATGGCCTGAAGGTAGTGGGCATTAATGCGTTGTTCGTGATGCTGGGTTTCAGGCACCGCCAGCACAGGCTTCCCGAGGAAGAGGGATTCTCCGAGCAGTTGATTGCCTGCGGCGCAAATCACGGCTTGACACCCCGCGAGGTCGGTGACGAACCGGGTTTCATGGATCGGACAGAACGTCAACTGGCCCTGCGCAGGCCGTTCGCCCAGTCCGTAGACTTTGATCGGCCGGTTCAGCCCCTGCAGTAAATCCACGACGCGCTCGGGCGTGTTGCTCCGCAAGTAGGAGAGCAGATAGTCGCCGGCGTGCGGCCGGGCAGCGGCAACTTCCGGTCGAATCAACGAACCCACCTGGTGCACGCTTTCCCAGCCGCGTTTGAGCGGGGGTGAATAGAAGGACGACGCAATCACGCTCGTCAACCGTGGATAGTACAAGCGCACGGCCCAACTCATGCACCAGGCATGCCACCGAAGCGACAACGGAAGATCGCGAAGATCGTAGGCCAGCAGCACGTGTTGGTGGTCGATACTGATCGCGGGAATTCCCTCGCGACGGGCCGCCCGCGGAAGTGCGGGTTCGAAATCTGTAATCACCAGATCGGGCTGCTCAGCCTGCATGCGTCGTTGGAAGGCGCCGACGAGACGCGGCATTTCGCGAAAGGCGTACCACAACCCGGTGGTGATGGTCTTGATCAGGTCGAGCCGTCGATTCGTGTAATGGAATCGCAATCCGGGAATCCGCAGGAGCCGAACGTTGGCCACCGAGTGTTCGGGACCATAGCAACGGGCCAGGAATTCGTAGGCGTCGTCGGGAGCGAAGAGGACCAACTCATGCTCGCCGCGGAGATGCTCGACCAATGTTCGCACGCGTGCCGCATGACCGCGACCTTCTCCCGCCATGCTGTAAAAGATGCGAGCCAAGGCTCACCTCCTTGTGCGGTACACCCTCCGTGACGGGTGTGCGATTCTTCCGTGATGGTCTCCACACGAAACTCATGGTATCGCAGCGGTGCGCCCGGCTGCTACCAAGTTTCGGTCTTCATCGACTTTTCATTCTACGCCCCGAGGCGCTGCGATCCATGAATTTCGCAGCGGTCTGCCGGCCAACGGGAGTCGGAAGGGGTGCTCGACGGCGCCCCTCGTCTCCGATGGCTCGGTTCGCTGCCGCCATGCCGAAAGTCGGGGCTCCCCCTCAAGCGGCGACTCGCTCGGATCCTGCCAACTCCACGTATTGGTTCTGAAAGACGCCCTTGCTGTCCAGGATCGAGCCGGCGTCGAACCGCTTGCCGAAGTAGTACTTCAAGGCCTGTTCGTCCGACAGGACCGTCTCGGCGTCTCCGCTGCAGAGGATCCGTCCGGCAAAGACGATGTAACTGCGGTCGGTAATCGTCAACGTCTCGCGTTCGCGATGGTCGGTCAACAGGATGGAAATGCCCTGGTTCCGGAGGTCCGCGATGATGTCCTGAATGCTGTGAATCGTCACCGGATCGATCCCGGTGAAAGGTTCGTCGAGGAGAATCAACTGGGGCTTCGTCGCCAGGCAACGGGCGATTTCTAGCCGCCGACGTTCGCCGCCCGACAACGTGGAAGCGATTTGCTGCCGTTTGTCCGACAGGCCGAACTGATCCAGCAGGCCGTCGAGACGCTGTTTGCGTTCCTTGTACGACAGCGGCAGATACTCCAGGACGGCAATGATGTTCTGCTCCACCGTCAATTTGACGAAGATGCTCTCATCCTGCGGCAGATACCCCATTCCGTGCTGCGCCCGCCGATAGAGGGGCCACTGGGTGACGTCGACGCCATTGAAAACGACGCGTCCTTGCGTGGGAGCGACGAGCCCGCAGGTCATGCGGAAGCTGGTCGTCTTTCCCGCGCCGTTCGGGCCGAGGAGGCCGACGATTTCGCCGACCTCAACGTGAAAATC
>JANRLN010000146.1:0-2236 GCA_033762515.1 Planctomycetaceae bacterium | reverse complement strand
CCGCGGAGCAGCACCTCGGTGGACGGAGCATCTCCGGGGAGAAATCCCGATGTCATCCCGGCCAGCCAGTGATCGCGCAACTCCCCGGCCGTCACCTCGTCCTTGCTGTGGGACGCCGCATCGAAGAAGGCCAGCCATTCGTCGCGGTGCAAGCGACCGTCCCCGTTCGGATCCATTTTGCGGAACAGCCGATTGGTCATGTAGGCATACTGCACCCAGGGATTGCGGTCGGACCAGTCGAGGTCTCCTTGGGTGATAAGGCCGTCGCGGTCGCGATCGAGTCGCTGAAACAAGGTCCCGGGGCCGGGGAATAGTTCGGCGGACACACCCACAGCAGCATCGGCTCCGCAGGCATCGACGAGCCACTGCCAGGTGTAACGGGATTGTGCTGGGCCGAACCACCCTTCACCGGCTCCCATCCGCGATCCCTTGACGATCGCGAGATACATGCGGATCGCTTCAGGGGCCGTTTGACCCTCGTAGGCTTTCTCCAGCTCTTCCAGCGGGATCTTTTCCAGCTCCGTATTGAGTGGGAATTTCGGAATCGCGGACTGAGGAACATCTTCAGCCAGTACCGTCGCCGTCGTCATCAGTGTCGCCATCAGAAAAAATCTCATGTGAGGTGCCTGACAGGATTTGAAAAACTGAAGAATGCACTTTGGCGGCAGGCAATCATTGAGGTAACCGGACCACTGCGTTGGCCCCTAGGACTTCACGACCATTGCCCGGGTTGAGGGCGGAAATCTAGTTCAGAAAATCGCTCCGAAGCACGCTTGTCGGCGAACCCAGTGTGACGGCGTAGCAGACCTTTTCCGGCTTGCTCGTCTTCCCCTTCGTAGTCAACGTTAGATTGGCAAAAACACGCCAGTGACTGCCATTTTCCATCGGGGAATCCACGAGTTCGTAGGACTTGAGTTGCTTCCCGCCGGTCCAATCTTCATCGACCGCCACCACGCTGGGCGTTCCCGACTGTAAATCGGCGGCCGACTTGCCGGCTTTCCAGGCGTCAAGCACCTGCGTCAGGGCTTGCTTGGCGTCGTCGGCGTTGCCGACGACACGAATTTCCCCGACACCGCACCCCATCAGGCAGAGGGCGCTCAGGCAGGAAAGTTTTGAAAACTGCGAACGGACAAACATCGAGACCAGACCCAGTTCAAGAACGTTGGAACCACTTAGAAGCCATGGGCCGGGGCATTTCGCCACGGCCCTGACGTCGTCCTTAATCAGGAACTAATGTTCCAGCGGCAGCCCGGCTGCTTCGGTCACGCGGTCGAAGTACGCGCGGCTGGTCACAAAGTTGATCAGCTGCACCACCTGCCGAGGGCCGGTCTGCTCCAATGCCTCAGCGACATCCGCGTCCGTGAGAGCGATGGGGGTCGCCGCCAAATGGCGAGCGAACTGGAACAGCGCGCGATCGGCAGAAGAGAACTCGTGCCAGTCGCCATCCAACGCGAAGATCTGGTCGTCAGACTGACCGAGATCTTGCAGGCGTTGCTGAACAACTCCCGTGGCGTACCACGCCCGATCCTGTCGAGCGATGATCCAGCTCACTTGGGCCTTCAGCACAGGCGAGAGGTCCCCGCGACCATCTGTGATCGCATTCAGGCTGCGGATGCGACTGCGGCTCTCATTGGGGAAACTGGCGAGTAGTCGCAACCAATTCGGGAGCGAACCCTCAGGTGCGTTATCGCCCAACGCCTCTCGGGCGGCTGTCTCTTCAACCAGCGGCAGGCGTGCTGCTCGTTTGCGAGTTGCGGCCAAGGCCGCTTCGACTTCGAGTCGCGATTCCAGCTTTGGCCTCGTGCTGACGGCGGTGGCTGTGGGCATTCCGGTCACTGGATCGCGAGCGACGGTCACCACCGTCGACAGGACTTGCTGATACTCGGCAGGTGTTGGAGTCAGGAACGACTCAATCGGCAGCGGACCATTGGGGGCCGGCGTCCCTTCGGCACGCCGGAAGAAATTGGTCCCGCTGCGAGACTGCGGGGTACCCGAGCCTTCCTTCCAGCGGTTGATCGCATTGTTCCCTGCCACTGACAGCGTCATCTCCAGAATCTGCAGGTCGGTGTAGTATTCGCGCAGACCCGCGATATCGGCGTCGGAGAGCAGATGCGGTTCGTAGGTAATCTTTCGTGCGTAGGCGAACGCGGCTTGCTCCGCTGGCGGAAACTTGGACCAGTCCGAGTCGAGGGCGGCGATTTCTTCCTCTGCCGTGCCGGCCGCCGACAGCTTCTGC
>JANRLN010000145.1:0-9838 GCA_033762515.1 Planctomycetaceae bacterium | reverse complement strand
TCGACCGCCTTCTCGAAGTATTCGGAACTGTCGTCGGCTTCATCGAGAATGCGGCGGATCAACGAAACTGCGTCGGCGAGGACTTCGAAGCAACCCCCGAGCGTCAGCCAGGCGTTGCTGTCTGCGGGATTGGGGGCCGTCGAATGCGACATCCAGAGGAAGCAGTCGGGCAACTGTTTGGCCTGCCAGATGAGATCGCGGTCTTTGGGTTCGATCTCCGCCCGGAAGTCGTTGCCCTGCACCATCAGCCTGCGGCGCTCGTCGGCCCACCGACAGGCGGCCGCTTTCAACTTGCACCGCGCCTCGATCATGGGGAGTTCGGCGTCGGTCGTGGGGAGCCATTTGACGAACGGGCGCCGCTGATAGGCCTGCGGGTCCTGCTCGTCCTCGTAAGGAGGGGGAGCGGGTGCTGTGTTGACGGGCGGCGGCGGCGGTGCAGCTGCTTCGAGTCGCCGCGCCAGGGGACCCGTGGGACCGGTCGGTCGCGGCAGAGGAATAATCGGAACCGCGCGCGGGGCCGGTGCGGCGACGACATTGAGCGGATAATGACTCCCATTGTTCGGGGCGTCAGATCCCACGTCTGGGGGTGCGGATACCGATTCTAAAGTGGATGGGTCCGCCGAGGCGCTCGGCGACGGATGTCGGTCGCCGGAAAAATCGGCCTTCAATTTTGCGATTTCAGTTTCTAGCTCGGCAACACGTCTGTGCAGGGCGGAAAACTCGGCGACGGCGGCCGTCAACAATTGAGCCATATCTGTAATCACGTTTTTTTCCTTCTGCGAGACTCGCTCATCAATTCTTCATTTTAGCGTCGAGAGGACCCGCCGACCATCAATGCCGGACGGGGTGAATACCTCCAGAACACGCACAATCACGCCGCAGTTTTGTCAAGTTCGACGCTGGTAACCCGCGGTCGTCGCTGACCCCATCGAATTACCCCAGGGAGGTCAGCGTGTGGGGCGAACGAAGAACCACAAGCGTGGCTGGTAAACGACAAGCAGCACGATTCGTTAAAGGGACGAAGGCTTCGTGAGATCACAACGGCGTCAAGCTCAACTGCGTTTGGCCCGCAGGGTGTGTAGACTCAGTAGATCTACGCATACCGCATTGTCATCAGAACTCGATCAACTTTCCATCCTACCATTCGCAAAAAAAACCTCAATCCCTGTCAGTCTGGAAAAGTTAATGTGCGAGGATCGCCCTGTATCACAGGTGCTTGGACAAATGGGCACTGTGGTCGTCGTCCGACAACCACAGTGGTTGCCGTGACTCGAGATTGAACTGAAGTTACACCCCACGTCCGAGAATGGTAACGGGGTCTTCAAGTCGCCGGGCGGATCGCCGCCCAATCTCCGGAGAAACGACCGCCGGGCCTCGCATGGACAGTTGGCTGGGAGCGGTCTGGCCCGCAAAACGCCGACCGCGCGTCGCTCTGGGCGCAATCACGGGATGCGAATGGCGGACTGAGTGAGTCGAACGCCCGTGGGTTCGATCCCAATCTTCACAGATCTTTCGCCGAAGACGACAATTTTGGCCTTGTCAGGTGTCGATAATTGGGAAAGGATGGTGGTGAGGGTCGGGCAGACGTTGCCCGACGTACTGAAAGCCCGCGAAGTGTCCGGCCCTGGCGGACCGGTCGAAGCGGGGTGGCCCTGTAGAAAGGAGGTGGTTAGTGGATTCTGACAGTAAACGCCAGCGAGGTGGCATCGTCTGACCGACAGTCGACGGGCTGTCGATTTCAGACAGCTACTGTCTCATCCGCGGATCATCCTTTCGATCCCGATGAAGACTCGCTCCCCCGCACGAGACTGCCTGTCAGTCGCGTGCGGGGGATGTTTTTTCCGCATGCGGAACGTCGATATCTCTCGCGCCTACGGGGCGCGATACCCTGCCGCCTTCATCCCACGTCGAGCACGATCAGCGTCCGGTCGTCATTGGCGGGTTGGCCCCGGGTGAACTCGTGCACGGCTGACAGAATCTGGCGGATGCTGCATTCAGGCTCTCCGCTGCATTTCTCCAGCACCCGATCGAGCCGCTCCGTTCCGAACAATTCCTGCTGTGGACTCGCGGCTTCCGTGATCCCGTCCGTATACAGGACCAGCCGATCTCCCGGCCGCAGCGTCACTTCGCTGTTGCGATACTCGAGATCGCCGGCAATGCCAAGCGGCAGAAAGTTCGCCTTGTCGAGCGGTGTGACCGACGGGCGATCAGGTCGTCGCAGTCGGGGAGGGTTGTGACCGGCGCTGGCATACACCAGTCGTCGGGACTTTGGATCGTAGATGGCGAAGAATGCCGTCACAAAATGGCCGGAGTTCGCCGTGTAGCGCGCCGTCAGGTGCTGGTTGAGAAATTCCAGGAACTCGCTCGGCTGTTCGATTGAGGCGGGCCGCATATGGGCGATGCAGTGGGTGATGGCCATCATCACGGCGGCAGGCGTTCCATGACCGCTCACATCGGCAATCAGCATTCCCCATCGATCATGGCTCATGGGGAGGAAATCATAATAGTCGCCGCCGGCGCGCTTGGAGGTCTGGTAGTGCGCCGCCAGCTTCAGCGTGGGGATCTCCGGCAGGCGGGACGGCAGCAGCGAGCGTTGCATGTCGGCCACCGCCTGCAGTTCGCGGTCGACCTCCTTCAGCGCCAAATCCAGTTGTTCCGCGAGGACGAGATTCTGCGTGGCACGGCCGAAGAGGTTCGACATCCACACCCGTTCGGGGAGTTCTTCCGGAGAGAAGGCGTCGCGTGCGGAGCGGGTCACGATCACCATGTTGAGCGCCACCCCCTGGTCGTAGAGGGGAAGCGCCAGCAGCGACTGCTGGCCGCCGATGTACTCATAAGCCGGGTCTGTCTCCGGCAGGTTGAGTTCGGACAGAATGCGGGGCTCGTCGCCATAGATCAGTTCGGCGAAGACTCCGCCAGACAGCAGCGGCAGGCGGTCGTCCTCTTTCCAGGGATTGACGTCCCCGTGCCAGCCGCTGAACCGGGTGATCTTGAATTCCGGCGCCTGCAGACCGCGACGACTCAGCGACACCCGGCGGTCAACCGGCATCAACTGCTGCATCCGCACCCCATAAGCGCGCACCATTTCCTGCGGATCGGTCTGCCGACTCATGTCTTTCATGGTGGACACGATGGCCGACAGCCGCGTCTGCCAATCGCCGCTGAGCGGCGTGGGAGGTGCGGGAACTGACGCCCAGGACGGTTGATCGGTGTGGACCGACATCGATCGATCTTTCCGCGGGTTTCTTCAGGAGCAGCGGGGAACTTCTCCGTGGAATCTTAACGGGAGCCGGCCGGTTGCGTCGATCGCGTTGCGGAAACCGCCGTCGGATTGCTGCAGCTGGTCTACCGCGCGGCGGGTCTCCAGTTAGAATACCTGGAGTTTTGCCGACCAACGCTCCCCGCCAGCTCCCGCCATGACGATTCAATTTCATTGCCCGTATTGCACCGCCGCGATCGAAGTCGACGACGCTGCAGCCGGCAATTCCGGCAAGTGCCCGATGTGCGGGGCTCGAGTCACCGTGCCGCGCCCTGCGGGCATGCCTGCTCTGCCGACCACGAACCGGCCTCCGGGCGGCGGAGAAATCTCGAACACCCCGTCCGCGCCGGTTCCGGCAGCGCCGGTCGTGGTCGACGTCACAACTCCCGCGGCGCCGCTGCCGTCGGATCCGCTGCAGCTTGTCCCGCCGGTCGCAGTTTCGCGGAAGGCGCGGCGGCGCGGACGCCGCCGCAGTTACTGGTGGTTTCCCCTATTGGGGATTGGTTCGCTCCTTGGTGCGCTGGCGTGGATGGCACGCCCTCCCGGTGAGGGCGAACTCCTCACGGGAAAATTGACCGGTCAGTCATTGACCACCGCCGATCTGCCGCTGGCCATCTTGTCCTGTGACGATTCCCGGTTGCCATCGCGGCAGGTGGAGGGCCTCCTTGAGGAACTGGGACGCGAAGGGATCGACCTGAAGGGGGACCTGATGGACGTGCAGATTCGCGGAGCCAAGGCGGGTCTGACGTTCGCCGTCTTGCGGGGGCGCAGGACCGATTGGTATCGCGTCGACGTCGGCAGTCATCGGGGACTGACGAGCTATCTGGCTGGCCATCGCGAAGACCTCAATGCGACCCGTCTGCGTGAGGCGACCAAGGCTCGTGACGACTTTTTCGAAGCGCGCCTGCGGATCGAAGCCACCCAGACGGGTGAGATCGACCTGGCAGAGTACCGCGACCGACTGGCGCTCGCGGCGCTGACTCGCGGCCTGGGCTATCACGTCGCAGCCAGGGTGGAAAATACACTCTATCGGTGCGTCCGTGAGACAGAGGATGGTCTGCTCTATTTTCTGCTGCCTCACGGCGTCAAAGAGTTTCAACTGACGGGGCGCAAGCTTCCCGATGGCAGCACGCCCTTCATGGGAAACTTCGTCGTCCACGTGAAGCCGGCCCCCAGCGCTCCCGACGCACCGGCCGAGTCGGCTCCGAAAACACGCCGGGGGTCCAATGCAGCGATACCTGCAGACGAGTCTGTTCCCGCGATGTCGGAACCGGAGTAGACAATAGTTTTGTGGAGCGCCTGGCGATCGCGACCGTCCTGCGGGTAGTGCTGCGCTTCAATAATCGTCCACAAGTCCGCCGTCGCGGCGATGCGCCAGTTGTTGCAGGATTCGCAGTTCGATGTTTTCAGAAATGTAGCGTACGCCGCCATCGCCGAGGGTGAAGTGCGACCCACCGACGTGATAGCTGCCAAATCCGCCGACGACAGTTCCATCGGGATCTTCACCCTTCCGCGCGGCCTGCGTCGCCGGATCCACGTTTTTGGCGTTGATCTCCGTACCGGTATTCCTCAGCGTCGCGCGCGTGCCTGACATCCAGCCCAACGTCGAATTCCATCCGCCAGGCGCCTCGCCGACAAACAGCGTCGAAGAACTGCCGTCTTCGATTCCCTCGTAGCTCACCGCACTGTTGAGGAAGAAAACGCCATTCTGATCGACATCGATCAGCGCTTCGGAATCATGATGGCAGCCGCGATAACTCGAATACACGGATTCTTCATTTCGGGTCGGACTGGGATCACTGGGACACTGAAGCGTCCCAATCAAGTAGTTTCGAACCGTCGCGTTCTCCGGCGCATAGACCGACCTGGTGAAATCAATCTTCTTGTAGGCGTTCTGCTGCTCGAAGTACGGCAGGATCTGAGTGATCCAGCCCATGTGACGATGGACGGTCAAATCGATTGGGCTGGAAACCGACCCCGAACCGTCCTCCGCTGCTGGTCCGGCGGGCAGGTTGTTGATGGGACCAGTCAGGTTCTGGGTGCCGGGGGGGAGCACTTCGTGGGCCATCATGTAGTTGTGCAGCGCCAGCCCGAGGTTCATCAGGTTGTTCCTGCACTGCGTGCGGCGAGCGGCTTCGCGCGCCTGCTGCACCGCAGGGAGCAGCAGCGCGATCAGGATCGCGATAATGGCAATCACCACCAGCAGTTCAATGAGCGTGAAACCCGAGGGTGTCCGTGCGGCGCGGGCGCGCGGGGTCTGAAGAGCGGTACGTTTCATGGCTGGGAGTTCTCCGGTTTCAGGGCGGATAGCGATGGCGCCGCGACGGGGTACAGCAACTCGCGGCGATTCCGGACGCGATGCACCGCGCCCACGGGATATTCAGCAACCGTCGAAATCCGCAGATGCTCTCCGACGGGTTCCACGGTGATCTGCACTTCGGCTGTTTCAGGCGAATGCTCGTTCGGTCCACGATCCAGTTCGATCCCCCACACCTCTCGCCGAAACTCGGGATTCCGCCGCAATTGGGCGATGGCCCGCTGCACTCCGGCGTCGGCGCACCATCCGGCCTGCGCGCGCACGCGATCAAGACGCAGTTGTCGATGCTGCCGCAGCACAGACTGCACCAGCGCGGCCATCAGCAGCGAGGCCACAAACAGCAGCACCACCACAAACAGCATCGCCGCCCCGCGACGGTTCCTGCAGGCCAAAGTGTCAATCGGGTCTCGCCGGGTGATTGGGTTCACTGTCTTGGTTCTCATGCGGTCGAGGGCGTGGGCTTGGTGGTCTTGCTTCACGATGCGTGAAAGTGATGCGTCAGGGCGGCGCAATGCTCTGGCGACTGACATTCGACGTGGCGCGGATGGGGAGTTCCATGCCGCTGCCGCGCAACTCAGACGTCTGGGTCAGGCGAATCGTCGGGTGCCGCACGAGCAGCGACCAGGTGACGCCCCAGTCAGTTGATGCCGATTCCAACCGGATGACGCACTCGGGCAACAGGAACCGCTCCCGGTGCGTCGTTGCGTCCCCCGGTCCATGCTCCGAGCGCTCAACACGGGAGTCGTCAATGCGGTAGCGAATCGAAGACCCTGCAGGGCCGGTCAACATCAATTCGTTCTCGGCGTCGCTGCAACGGGCCGTCAGACTCCAGCGGACGTCGCGCCGAAAGACTTCTTCCAGTTGCGAAAGTGTTCGCTGGCGCGCCTGCTCGTGACGGCAGGCCGACTCGACTTTCATCAGCAGGTGCAGCATCCCCCCCGTGGTGGTCAACAGGACTCCCAGCAGGGAAATCACCACCAGCATCTCGATCAAGGTGTAGCCCTGCCGGGGAACTGGTCGCGAAGGTCGCCGCGGGCTGCAGTCGGTGTTCATGGTCGGCCTCCCGCAGACGCATAATTCCAGCCAGTGAGGATCAGCGGGCGCAGTCGATTCCCGGAGCGATCGCGCCATTGCAGTCGGCAGCGGAATTGCCCGCCGTCAGGTCCCGACTCGAGCGGCGTCCACGTGATCGACAGCTCTGCGTCGGGCAGGAGCCGCTGCGGATCGGCGACGCCCTGGGCCTGCAAGGCCGCCGCCTTGGCGGGCAATTCCGCGAAATCGCACGCCGAAAGCTCGTCGACGAGATTGGAGACCTGGGTCAGGGCGAACTGCTCCTGCAACAACAGGTGCCGTTGCTGCGCGATCCGGAACAGCAGCGGAGCGACAATGACGCCGAAGAGGGCCGCCAGAGTGATGGCCAGGGTCATTTCGACGAGCGTAAATCCACGTCCCGTCATCGGTGAGGGTTGTGAAGGGCCGACCCGTTTCGCGGGAGTCCCCGTCGCCGATTGCGCGGTGCTGTGCTGCTTCGAGTCCATCAGGCGAACGCCGAAAGAAGGATTGAAAAGACCGGGCCCAAAATGGCGACCGCGAACAATCCGACGGTCATCCCCAGGAGCAAAATCAAGGCGGGATGCAGAACTTGCAGCCACCACTCGAGCCGATGGTGAAAGCGGGCGACGATGGCGTCGCTGAGCGTTTCCAGCGCCCACGGCAGGTTGCCCGCCGCCTGGGCGCTTTGCAGCAGATCGACTTCCGCACGCGTTAACCAGCGCTGGGTCTTGAGAGCCTCCCAGGGGTCTTGACCATTGTCGATCGCGGCGGCGGTCAGATGCAGTTTGGAACGGACGTCGTAATCCACCGGGGCCGTCGCCATCGCGGCCAATGCGGTGGACAAGGGCCGCCGGCGCAGGATGGCCCAGCGCAGACCGCGCAGAAGGTCGGGCGTTCGAATGCGATGCCGACGTTTTTCGGAAAATCGCTCTGCTGCAGCCTGCCAGCCGTGCGCCTCTACGAAAATCTCTCCCGCAATACCGCAGGAGATGAGACCGAGGGCACCCAGGAAGCTGGCCAGCGGAATGAACGGGCCGCTGAGCAGGTCGAAGCTCAAACGCGACAACTCCGGCAACTCCACGCCGAAGTCTTCAAAGATCCGTTTCAGTTTGGGAACGATGAAGTAACCGATGAAGGAAAACTGCAGCAGCATGATGGCCGCGACAGCACTGAAATAGCCGATGGCGGCGCGCGGCGTGCCCGGGTCGCCGTCGCGGGCGAAGCGGGCCGTTTCCCGCGCGGCGGCGGCCTGCAGGGCGTCAGCGAGCGTGCCGCATTCGTGAGCGCTGCACAGCTCCATCCAGGTTGGTCGCGGCGCCACGCCGGTGCGGCAAATGGCCGCTCCCCAAGCGGCGCCGTCTTCGAGTCGTCGGGCTGCGTCATTCAGCAGGTAGCGGGCGCGCCCGCGCATGTTTTGAGCATGTTGCTGGAGTTCGGATTCTACCGGCCGGCCCGAGCGCACGACATTGGCCAGCGTCCAGAAGGCGGCCAATTGCGCCGCACGCCGACGTCCACCATAGGTCGCCACCAGCACGACGACATACAACAGCGCCGCGACCAATCCCAACCAGGAAAGTGACACTGCGACGACGACGCTGCAGAGACCCGCGAGCAGAGTCAGCGTTCGCGACAAGGTCCGCCGATCCACCGACCGCAGTTTCCCGTCCGGCAGCTTGGCGGCCTCCCCTGCCGAGACCAGCGTCAAACCGGCGAAGATCAGCAACTCCGCCAGCAACGCGGCAGAGGTGACGGCGAGCGACAACTGCTCATCCGCGAATTGCGCCGTATTGCTCGCCGCAATCACGACGGCGATTACCAGGATCACGGATAAGATCAGCAACACCACACTGAGGCTCATTGAATACAAAGTCGTCCCGCTGACGTGCAGGAATCGCGATGATTCGGTCGTCGCCGGAGTCGGCGACGTCGACGGAACCAGCGCCTCACGAATGGTCCAGGACGCACGGACGACCACGGTCACCGTGGCGATCATGAGCAGACCGGTCAAAAGTGTGACCGGCGCGGGAGTCCACAGTTGCGGATTCGTCGCCGCCGCTGCGCCGCCGAACAACGTTGCGGCAATCAGCACGAACGTGCCTGACCACGCATAAATCCATCCAATCACACAAGCCGCGTTCGGGATGGTCTTCGGCTGTCGTTGCGAGCGACCATAGGCCAGGTCTTCGGCGGCGAACCAGGCAATTGCCGTCGTCCCTGCCGCGACGATGGCGACGGCAAGTCTGAGCGGCAGAATCAGCGACAGGTCATCCATCTCAGCAACCAAACAGTTCAGGCGGTCGAATCCGCGGAATCATCATTGAAGACACTGGATGCACGGAATCAGTCCGATCCGTTGAGGGACTTCGGTCATCCATTACTCAGCTCAAGCCCGGAACGCTTGAGGGAATTCCGAACTTGGTCACGACAGATCATTCAGCAGCTTTCCCAGGGGCATGAAGAGCGACAGAAAACTGAGGCCGACGGAGCACGCGACGACGAAAATAATGACGGGTTCCAGAATCCAACGCGCCAGATGGAGATCCACGCGCGATCGCGCGGCGAAGATCTCGCTGCTGGATCGCAGGCCTTCCACCAGGAGACCGGGACGGTCCGCCCAGCGAAAGGCACTGGCCAAATCGGCCGGCAAACCGACGGGCTGGCGAGGGTCGGTCGTTCCCTGTTCGATCGCGTCGGCGGCAGATAACAGGCCCTCTGCCAGCGAGAGGTCATCGCAGGTTGTGGCGGCGGTCCGAAAGGCTTCCGGGAGCGGGGTCTCCAATTCCACCAGCATCGCGAGAGTTTCGGAACAGCTCGCCAACGAGGACCAGCGATAAACGCTCCCGATACAGGGGATCTGGCGGAAGAGCCATTGCGGCAGGCTGCGTCCCCCGGCGAGACGCAAGAGCAGCCAGGCCAATCCTGCCACCGCAACAGCGGTCACCGGTAGGTCGATCGCGTGCGTACGAATCCCGATGGCGAAGGCGAGGATGAACTTGGTCAGTCCCGGAAGCTCGACGCCGAAGTCGCTAAAAATCCCTTCAAACATGGGAATCACCAGGGTCGACAGCGCGACGATTCCCACGCAGACCACGGCGATCAGAAATCCGGGATAGGCGAGCGCGGTCCAGAGCGATGTCCGGATGTCCGAGAGTCGGCGGGCATGATCCAGATACACCGACATCTTCGACCATCTACTGAACCCCGGCGAC
>JANRLN010000144.1:0-2157 GCA_033762515.1 Planctomycetaceae bacterium | reverse complement strand
CTCCGACCAGATCTGGGTGGGGCACAACAACGGCGACGTCTTCTCAACGAATGATGGAACCGCGACCAATCCGACCTGGGTCAAACGCGACGGCACGTTCCTGCCCAACCGCTACTGCGAGCGGCTGGCGGTCGATCCGCGTAACGGCAACACCATCTATGCCTCGTTCGGCGGCTTTAGCACCGGCAACATCTGGAAGTCGACCGATGCCGGCAGCACCTGGACCGATGTCAGCGGCAACTTGCCGGCGGCGCCGATCAACGGGATTGCGGTCCATCCGACGCGGGCCAACTGGCTCTACGTCGGAACCGAAGTCGGGGTCTTCGGCAGCGAGACGGGGGGGAATACGTGGTCTCCCACCAACGAAGGTCCGTTGAATGTGGCGGTCGATGAAGTCAAGTTCGTGGGCAATTTCCTGCTCGCGGTCACTCACGGGCGCGGCATGTATCGCATCAATCCCAATGCCTCCACGGGAGGGGGCGGCGGCAGCGGGGGGATCGTGACGGTGGCCTACAACGCCGGAACTCGCACGCTGACGTTAAACGAACTCGTGTCGGGGACGGCCGTCAAGAACACGTTGTCGGTGTCGCGCCGCGGCAACACCCTCACGGTTCAATCGGGGGCGGGAACGCAGTTGCGTGACGGCACAAACACCACCACGACCTTCTCCCGGAACGTCGGGTCTGCCGCGATGAATATCACTTCCAACCTCAACGGAGGCGATGATTCCATCTCGCTGTCGGGCCTGAACTTGAACGTGTGTCAGATCAACCTCGGCCCAGGGGCCGATCAGGCGACGCTCACCTTCTGCAAAGTGACGACCTCGCAGATCGATGGGGGAGTCGACGCCAATACCGACCGGGTGATTCGATCTGCAACGACGATTACCAACAATCAGGACGTGCGGATTCCGTAGTCCACTTTCCGCAGGGGGAGCGCGGATGGGAACGGCCACTGCGGTGCGAGAAGCCGAAGCACCGCTGGCGGTTCCGAACACTCCCTTTCGCAGGTGTGATCAGTCGTGCCGGGAGTCGGCCTATGTGGTTCCGCGCCGCTGCCATGATTCCCGGCACCCCGCGGTCTGGCTGGCCTCTGGGTCCAAATTCCCGCGGCGTCACTCGCTGCGCCGCGTGGATCACCCTCTCGGCGTTGCTGGCTTGGCCGAGTCTGGGACCCTGTCTGGCGGCGGCGGAACGCGCGGAATTCGCGGCCACCGCTGCGAGCGTGGATCGCTTGCAGGGCAAGATCGGCGCGCTGCTGGAGCTGGCAGATCATCCGGAACTAGCCGATGTCCTTGCGCTCCGGTTGCAGGCGGCGCAAGACCTCCCCGGTCTGGATCGAACGCGTCCCCTGGCGCTGCGAAGATTCCCACCGACCGAGCAACCGGAATCGGATCTCGTCGTTCTTCCCACGACCGATCCGCGGCGATTGGTGGAGACTTTCACCGCCGGTCTGGTCGATTTCACGCAGACCTCTGAGAACCTCTTTACGATCGACCGTCCCGGCAGCCCCTACTACGCCTTGTCGGCGAAGGGCTATCTCTGGATGGGAGATTCCCTGACGCGGCTGCGCACAGAGTCGCAGTCGGGGGTTCCGCAACCGGCACTGCCGGATGACTCGGATCTGCAACTCATCTGGCGGCGGCATGCCGTTCCGGAGACCGAACGGGCCTTGGAGATTCAAGCCTGGAAGCAGGGGATCGAGCCATGGCTGCAGCAGCGGGACGATGAATCCGACGCTGACTATCGTCCGCGCCGGCTGTGGGGCCACGCGCTCCTCTGGAGCGGCGAAGCGTTGTGGCGGCACGTGACGGAGATCTCGGTCTCCATTCGACTGGAAGCCGAAGAGCGGCGGGGAATGGTCGATGTCGACGTGCAGTTGTCCCCCGATCACCCGGCGGCGGAATGGCTGTCACGTTGGCAGGGGACCCCTCATCCGCTGCGCCAGTGGTGCACCTCGACGGACGCCCGCGCCTCGGGATTCGCCCAGTTCCCCGCGGGGAGTCTGGCTCTGGTCGGTGATTCCCGACCCGTGACGGTGGGGGCGCAAGTCTTCGGAGATTTCCTCCCGATCCGAACCGCCGTGCTGATGCTGGATCATGCAGCCGCGGAGACTCAGCCGGCTCCGGCACGGGGAGATCCACCGCCAGAACTCGAG
>JANRLN010000143.1:0-25763 GCA_033762515.1 Planctomycetaceae bacterium | reverse complement strand
CCCCAGCGCGGGGAGTTGGAAATGGGAAGAGGCCGACAGTTGGTGGGGCCGCCACGACCGCGGCGTGAGTCCCGGTCGGCTCAGTTCGGTGCAGTCGACGCCGAATCCGCATGAGCGGACGATGATTTCGAATCCCACGATTGACGAATGACCGGCGCTCACCGGGGTTCAATCCGCTGGATTTGGCGGTCGAGCGGTTCGCTGCCGGGAGACGCCATCCCGTTCGCGTCCCAGCTCACTCCGGCGACGCCTGCCAGGGAATCGCTCCGCCTCGTTGAATGTGTGACCGCAGAGCGGTCGAGAGCTCCTGGAAAACGGCTCGTTCCTTGATTGCGAGATTCGTTGTCTCTTCAGGGTCATTCGACAGGTCGTACAGTTCCAGCGGAGTGAAGGGACTGTCCTGCAGCAATTTCCAACGCCCGCGGCGCAGCGCCTCGATGGTCTTGCCTCCGTAAGCCGGACCTCCTTCGCGGCGGACAAAGTACAGTTCCCGTTCGTTGCCCGGACCGGCGGCCCCAAGCAGCGTGGGGAGCAGACTCTGTCCGTCAATCGGATTTGCCGGTGTTACGCCGGCCACATCGAGGATTGTCGGGAACAAGTCCAGCGTGACGCCGATCTGGTCCGTCTTGGATCCTGGGGCAATGCGACCCGGCCAGCGGATCAGGCAAGGGACCCGCAGTCCCCCTTCGTACATGTGCTGTTTGCCGCTGCGCCACGGACCGTTGCAGGCTTCGTAGTTCAACACGCCGCCGTTGTCGGACGTAAAGACGACGAGCGTCTGCTCGGCCAATCCCGCATCCTCCAGCGTCTTCAATACTCTCCCCAACCCGTCATCCATGTGCTCAATCAAGGCCACGAGCGCCGCCCGTTTGTCGGACATTTGAGGTTCGCGGGCCTTGACCTTTTCCAGCCATGCGGGCGGCGGCTGAATCGGATCATGCGGCGCGTTGTATGCCAGATACAGAAAGAATGGCCTGTCGTCCTGGGCACGAGAACGGAGATAGTCGCAGGCCCAACCTGTGAACACGTCGGTGGCATGTCCCTGAGGATCAATGACCTCGCGGTCGTTGCGCAGGAAATTGTGGCCATTGCGGCGATGAGTCCAATAGTCGTCCATCATGTCGCCAAGAAAACCGTGGAAATGATCGAAACCACGGTCGAGCGGCGTGTTGGGCGAGGCCAACCCCAGATGCCACTTGCCGACGATTGCAGAGTGGTAACCCGCTTCCCGCAACGGCACGGGCAGCAACGTCGCTTCCGGCGACAAATAACCCCAGGAGTTCGCAGGAACATCCCGGATCACACCGGGGACCCCCACACGATCGGGATAACAGCCCGTCAACAGCGCCGCTCGCGTCGGCGAGCAGACGCAGGAACTGGCATAGAAGTTCTCAAAACTTAATCCTTCCCGCGCCAGTCGATCGATGTACGGCGTCTGGATGTCCGCGGTGCCGAAGGCCGAGTAATCGCCGCGTCCGAGATCATCGGCCAGGACGACCAGCACGTTCGGCCTCGGCGCCGAAACGGCCGAATGAGGATCGGCTCCGCATGACAGCGTCAGGGCGCAGAGCATCGAGAAGGTGGACCACGATCTCATCCCTCGAACCTGCAGCCTCAGCCAACCGCAAACAGTTATCGAAGTTGGAACGACTCCCCGGAGGGGAAGATCTGGGACGAGCTGATGAGATGGTGCTGTCATGGTCGGGGACGATGGAACATTCTGCCGGGCCGTCTCGGTTCATCGCCGAGCCGTCGCAAGCAAGGGATCACACGGATGGTTTCAAACGGCGACTCGCACGAACTGGGGACGGTCGATGACGCAGGAAGTCGATCGACTCCCCGACGGCATTCGCGCGCCTCGGGACAGGCCAACCCAGGACGCGCCTTCGCTCTCACTGAAAACGCCGACGGATCGCTCAACGGCAAAAGGCTTCAAGGAGACATGTTCGTCGTGGACTGCAGTCGAGCACGCATGCGTGTGACCAGGAGATTGGGATTCAGGGGCTTATCGAACCACTCATCGACTCCCGTATCGTGGTTCAAGGTGATCCCGTAGTCGCTCCACGAACTTCCACTGATTCCAAAGACCAGCAGCTTGCGGAGCTGCTGATGAGAGCGAATGGCCGTCAGCGTCTGTTTTCCGTCCAGCCGCGGCATGTGCATGTCCAGCAGCACGACGTCGGCGGGTTGATTCTGAAGTTGGTCCAGCGCTTCCCGACCGTCGGACGCTGTGGAGACGCTGCAGCCATCCATCTGCAACAGACCCGCCAGCAATTCACGCTCGTTGGCATCGTCATCGACCACCAGCACCTGCGGTGCTTCGAGCGTCAACGTCGGCGGGGCGGCTTCTGCAGGCGCGTGCTCGCCGTCGGCCCGGCGGAGTCGCGACAACAGCTTCATGAACGTGTGGTTCGCGGCGTCCACTTCGCCGGCGCTCATCTGCCGCTCGTAGAGTTCGAGCGACAAATGTACAGAGTTGAGCTCGTTGCGGATGAAATGCGTCAACGAGGGAGTCGTCAGTTGCTGGGGAACATCAGGGGACAATTCCCCTCGACGAATTTCGACGAACTCAGGGGCCTGGATTCCCAACCGAACGCGGTTCCCCAGGGTCCGGAGCACTTTGACGGTGATCCCGAGGTTGGCGAAGACAATCTCTTCGTTGAGGCGCCGAGAAACGACGAGCATGAACTGGTCTCCTTTCCAGTCGGGCGTGATTGCTCCACGTGAGCACGCAACCATCCCATCCTTGGTGTGCCGAGGCGACATCGATCGTGCCGGCTTCAGTGTCGAGCGCCCCGGCATCATCACCGGTCGGAGACCTCATTGTCAACATGCTCGACCCTGCCTATGATTCCGCGGCGACTCCACAAAATCAAGGGGTCTTTGATGGAGTCAGACCCTCAGGGCGTCTCGACTCGTCTCCTCAGGAGAACGAGCCGCTGACCCTTTCGAGCAGGGTCTCTGCAGCGGCAGCGGCGGGCTCAAGTCCAGGAGCCCCTGGATTCCGTTACGGGATGCGGTCTGCACGCATCGAACGGCCGGGCGAAACCCGGCTCAGGTCTGCCGCCCGCGGCGGCGTCTCAATCGCCGCGGCAGCTCGGCTCGCGATTCCAACACGCGGCACAATGCACGCGTAGTTCCCAAAGGCCGACGCGCGGGGGTCTTGAGGGACTGTGAGAGGTGACGTCATGGCGAATTCGGTTGAGCCTGCTGCCGAGCCTCCATCGGAGATTCTCGACCAGCGCCCGACGCATGTTGTGGGAGTCGGTGCTTCAGCCGGAGGCTTGGAAGCTCTGGAACGCATGTTTCAGAACATGCCCTTCGACACCGGCATGGCCTTCGTGGTTGTGCAACATCTCTCGCCCGACTTTCGCAGCCTGATGGATGAGCTTCTGGCGCGGTGGACGCCGATGAGAATTCATCGCGTCGTGAACGGCATGCAGGTCGAAGCCAATCAGATCTATCTCATTCCCCCCAAGAAGGAGATGATCATTTCCGACGGCAAACTGCTGCTGGCCGACAAGGATCCTGACCACGGCCTGTCGCTGCCGATCGATCATTTCTTTCGTTCGCTGGCCCATGACTGCGGGAAATCGGCGATCGCCGTCATTCTCTCGGGGACCGGAAGCGACGGGTCCCGAGGCATTGAGGACATCAAACAGGCCGGAGGACTCGTCATTGCCCAGACGGCCCGCACGGCCAAATTCGACGGCATGCCCAATGCGGCGCGGGCGACGGAACTCGTCGATCTGTCGCTCGATCCGGAAGAGATCGGCATCGGCCTCGAAAGGTATCGGACGGCCGACAGCATCCCGCAACTGGCGGAAGAGCTGACTCCCATCGGAGTCAACGACGATGGACTGACGCAGATCTTCCGTCAACTTCGCGACCGTTATGCCATCGACTTTTCGTGCTACAAGCTGAATACCATCGTTCGGCGCACCGAACGTCGTCTGCAACTCGCCCATCTGGAGTCGGTGCAGGATTACGCCGCCTTGACCGCGACCAATCCCGAGGAGCTTGATGCGCTCTATCGCGACCTGCTGGTGGGAGTCACGCGGTTCTTTCGGGATTCTGACGCGTTTCTCAGCTTGAAGCCGCAGCTCGACGAGTTGATCCGGCAAAAGGCGGTCGGAAGCGAAATCCGCGCATGGGTCGCGGGATGTGCCACGGGGGAAGAGGCGTATTCCATCGCCATGCTGCTCGAGGAATGCATCCGCGCGTCGGGAAAGCATTTGACGGCGCGCGTCTTCGCGACCGACGTTCATCACCGCTCGCTCGAGTTCGCGAGTGAGGGGGTCTACTCGGCGGAACAGCTGGGCGAACTGCCGGAGTCGCGCCTGAAGGAGTACTTCGTCGCCGGCGACGGCAAGTTTCTGGTGCATCAGACGATTCGACAAATGGTCGTCTTCGCGCCGCACAATATTGTGAAAGACGCCCCATTCACCAGGATGGATCTGATCACCTGCCGCAATTTACTGATCTACCTGCAGTTGCCCGCGCAGCGGAAGGCGATTTCCCTGTTTCATTTCGGCTTGAGATCGGGGGCGATCCTGTTCCTCGGTCCGAGCGAGTCTCCCGGAGAACTCGAAGAAGAGTTCGAAGCGCTGGATCCGCACTGGAAGATCTACCGCAAGAAACGGGACGTCCGGCTGCCGATCGAGCTGCGGATCGCGCCGCTCGCGAACGGTCGGGCGACCCGTGCCTCGGGACTGCCCGAGATCGCCACGGCCAGCTCACGCTCGGCGGACGCCGAACTTTTGGGAACTTACGACGCGCTGCTCGCGGAGTTCATGCCTCCGGCGCTGCTCCTGAACCCGCGGCACGAACTGCTGCAGATCTTCGGCACGGCGGGACGCTACCTCCGGCACAAGCCCGGACGAGCGAGCAAGGACGTGTTCGACCTGCTGGATTCTCCCCTGCGCCTGGCCGTCACGGGGGCGATCCAGCAGATTCACAACCGGCGGAAGTCGGAAGTGAAGTTGTCGGGCGTGCCGTTCAAGACCGGGGTCGAACAGGAACTGGTCGATGTCACGGTCCGCACTATTTCGAACTTGCGCACGCAGTCGAATGATCTGCTCGTGGTTCTGGAGTCCAACGGAGTTTTGCTGCGGAGTGCTCCCCCCTCGGATGCCCAGACCTCGGAGATCCCGGAAGCCTCGTCGTCGGAACGTCTGGAATCGCTGGAAGTCGAGCTGCGGTACGCCCGAGAAAATCTGCAGGCGACGATTGAAGAACTGGAAACCAGCAATGAGGAACTGCAGGCGACCAACGAAGAACTCGTGGCGTCCAACGAGGAATTGCAGAGCACCAACGAAGAATTGCAGTCCGTCAACGAGGAACTTTACACCGTCAACGCCGAGCATCAGCGGAAGATCCAGGAACTGACGATCCTGACGGACGACATGGACAACTTGCTCGCGAGCACACGCGTGCACACGATCTTTCTCGACCGTGAGCTGCGGATTCGCAAATTCACGCCTCAGGTCGCCGACACGTTCTCTTTCGTGGCTGCCGATGTTGGCCGCCCCTTTGAGAGTTTTTCGCATCGGTTGCGCTGCGGGAATCTGAGCGACGAACTGGGGAAAGTTCTCAAATCGGGCGAGCTGATCGAGGAAGAGGTTCAGGATACGGCGGGGCGCTGGTTTCTGATGCGGCTGCTGCCGTATTGGTCGCGAGGCTCGATGGACGGCGTGCTGCTCACCTTGATTGACATTTCCACCCTGAAGCAGACCCAGGAAGACCTGGCGCGGCGGGAATTCGAATTGCGGATGATCGCCGATCACGTGCCGTCGCTGATCAGCTACGTGGATCGAGAGTTGCGGTACAACTACGTCAATCGACGCTACGGGGAGTTGTTTGATCGTGCCCCGGCGGAGATCGTCGGCCGGACGATGCGGGAGCTGTATGGAGACGCCCGCTTTGAAGTGCTGCGGCCGCATGTCGAGTTGGCCCTCGCCGGAAAGACCGTGGAGTTCGAAGCCCGGATCGAACTGGACCACCATCGCGAGTTCTGGGCGAACATCAGTTACATTCCGGACCTGAATCCCGACCAGTCCGTGCGGGGATTCTTCGTCTGCAAGCACATCATCACCGCCTTGAAGGAAAGCGAGCAGCGGTTCGACCGCGCGGTCCGCGGCACGACGGACGGCATCTGGGATTGGAACATCCGCACCGGAAAGGTCTATTATTCGCCCCGATTCGCCGAACTCCTGGGCTGCGAGGGGCAATCGACGGAACTCGTCAAGTCGGACATCGATCGGCGGATCCATCCCGATGATCTGCCGAAAGTGCAGGCTGCCGAACAAGGGTTGCTGCGGAACAGTGTGCCGTTCGACGTGGAGTACCGGATGCAGTGCCGGGACGGCGACTACCATTGGTTTCGCGGCCGCGCCGAGGCGGTCCGCGATGCCGCCGGTCGGCCGACGCACATGTCAGGCTCCGTGCAGGATGTGGAGGCCTATCGCGCGCTTGTGGACGAGAAAGATCGGCAGGTGATCCAGCGCGACCGCTTTCTCGCCGTGCTGTCGCATGAACTGCGGAATCCGCTCGGGGCGGTCGTCAGCGGCTGTCGCGTCTTGAGCCGCGATCCCGCGCTGCCGTCCCAGTTGACGCCGGTGGTGGAAGTGATCGCTCGACAGGCCCTGCAAATGGCGGCGTTGCTCGAGGATCTGCTCGATGTGTCCCGAATCACCGAAGGAAAGATTGAGCTGCAGAAGCGCGTCTTCGATCTGCGGGAGATCGTGGAACCCGCCATTGAATCCGTTCAGCCGTTGATCAACGCCCGCGAGCAGACGGTAACGCGCCTCTTGCCGCCAGGGCCGCTGTTCATCGAGGGGAATCCGGTGCGGATGCAGCAGGTGGCGTCGAATCTGTTGTCGAACGCCGCGAAGTACAGTCCGCCCGGCACCACCATTGACGTCGAATTGAAACGTGTCGATCGAGCAGCGTTGCTGCGTGTCATGGACCAGGGCGAGGGAATCCCCCCGGAATTCCTGCGCCGTGTGTTTGAGCCCTTCGAACAACTCGGCCGCACCCTCGACCGGACCGATGGGGGAATGGGGCTCGGTTTGACGTTGGCCAATCGTCTGGTGGGACTGCATGGCGGCGAAATCGAGGCCCACAGCGACGGCCCCGGATGCGGCAGCGTCTTCACGGTGCGGCTGCCGATCGCGGCCGACGACGTGGCAGTTCCCGCGGAATTCGTGGACAGCTCCCTTTCCGGTTCACCGCCGCGGATCATGCTCATCGAAGACAACGCCGACGCCCGCGGCCTGCTGCAGTTGCTGCTCGTCCAAGACGGCTTTGAAGTCGCGTCTGCCGCGTCGGGCCGCGAAGGGATCGAGCAGATTCGTGAGTTCGCCCCAGATGTCGCGCTGATCGATATCGGTTTGCCGGAAATGGACGGATACGAAGTGGCTCGGGCGATTCGCAACGCACCGAATTGCGGCAGCATCGTGCTGGTGGCTCTCACCGGCTACGGGCAACCGGAAGACCGGCGGCGGGCCGCCGATGCCGGTTTCGACGCGCATTTCACGAAGCCGCTGAATCTGCAGGAATTGAACACGTTCCTGCGTCGACTTCCCCAGCGCCCGCGGGTGACTCCGTCCCCATCGGAGAGTTAGGACGTCGAACGATCACCGATCAATTTCGCCCATCACAATGTCCAGCGAGCCGACGATCGCCGGGATATCGGCGATCAGCACCCCTTCGCACAGCGGGCCGCAGACCGAGAGGTTGCAGAAGCAACTGCTCTTGGCGCGGGCCCGCAGCGGCTCGGCGTCGCCGTCGCCAACGACGTAGAAGCCCATCTGGCCGCGGGGGCACTCGGTTTCGAGGTAGACTTCATCCTTGGGGAGCTTCTGGTTGAGCTTGAACGGCAGGCGGTAATCTCCCTTGGCCGTCGGGTACTTGTCGATCGCCTGACGCACCAGCTTGATCGCCTCGGCGACTTCCATCATCCGGACATAGAACCGGCACCAGTTGTCGCCCAGAACGGCTTCCGGCGGGGCGTCGGCAAACGGAGCGAAATGCGTCTTCCAGGTGTAGCCCTGGTACATCCGCGTGTAGATCGGCTCCCCGTCGCGGCGCAGGTCGTGATCGACGCCGCTGCCGCGCAGGACCGGCCCGGTGCAGCCGTAACTGGCAGCCATTTCCCGCGGCAGGATTCCCAGGCCGGCGGTTCGCTTGATGAAGATGGCGTTTTGCGTCAGGAGCGTGTGGTACTCGCGAATGCGCGGCGCCATCCAGTCGAGGAACATCACGCAGGCGTCCAGCCACGACAGCGTCATGGTCGGCTTGCGGTTCGTCAACTGGGCCAGACCCGGCGGAATCGTGATCTTCGCCGGCAGGTCGTGCGTGGCCCCTCCGGGGGTGAAGTAACTGTAAGTCAGCCGCGCGCCGCAGACCTCTTCGAACAGATCGAGGATGATTTCCCGTTCGCGGAAGGCGTACAGAAACGGGCTGAAGCTGCCGAGATCGAGGCCGTAGGCCCCCATTCCCACGAGGTGGCTGGCAATGCGGCCGAGTTCATTGATGATGACCCGCAACACCATTGCCTTTTCCGGCACCTCCATCCCGATCAGCTTTTCGACGGCCAGCGAAAAGCCGAGGTTCATGTTCATGCCGGCCAGATAATCCATCCGGTCGGTGTAGGGAATCCACTGGGGCGGGGAGAGATGTTCGCCGATCTTTTCCGCGCAGCGGTGCAGGTAACCGATGTGCGGGGTGACTTCCGACACGACTTCCCCGTCGGTCCGCAGCAGCAGACGCAGCACCCCGTGAGTGCTGGGATGCTGAGGCCCCATGTTGACGAGCATCTCGTCGGTGCGGACGTCGAATTCGATGAGTCGAGGATCTTCGAGTTGCATGATGGGACGGGCTTCGCGTTAGGGAGAAAACTCGAAATCCGAAAGAATTCTCAAGGATCAAGGACGGCCGAAACGGCTCCGGGAGTTCCTGTTTCCGCCGGGTTCGAGCTCAGCTCTGCTTGCGGAGACGTGCTCGACGTTTCGGGTTTGAGGCTGCACGCTTACTTTCCACGGATGCCGTGATACTCCAGCGGGAATTCATAGTCCTTGCGCAGCGGATGCCCCACCCAGTCTTCCGGACAGAGGATCCGCTTCGGATTGGGGTGACCCGTGAATTCGATGCCGACGAGGTCGAAGGCTTCGCGTTCATGCCAGTCGGCGACCGCCCAGACTTCCGCGACCGACGGCAGCGCGGGAATTTGACCCGCGACGCCATCGCGCCAGCGGGGCAACTTGACCTTCAATTTGGCGTAGTGTTTGTGGGTGTAACTGTAGAGGTGGTAGACCACTTCGAGGTGCGGCTCGACGGGGTCCTTCTTCTTGGCGTCGTTTTCCAGGTAATCGACGCCGCAGAGGTCGTTGATCGTGTCGAAGTCGGTTTTCGCCTCGTCTCTCAGGAACAGGCAAACCTCGCGAATCGCCGTCGGCGCGACGACGATCCAAGGATCCTTCGCCTGCGTCTCCAGGGCGAGAATGCTGTCGCCGCCGAAACGGTCCAGCAGCAACTGATGAATGTCTGCGAGTTGCATCCCGATGGTTTCCGTGGCAGGCGAATCTGGGTTGCGGGTAAGGATCAGGTCAGCCGGCGATCACTGGATTGGGGGCGACCGCGGCCGCCGCAACCGGCCGAGCGGGGCGGGAGAATTTCGTCTTCTTCGTCACTGCGCGAACCCAGTCGAGGTCCCCGCGCTTCCAGACGTAGGCGAACCCGACCAACAGCACCGCGAAAAAGAACAGCACGTCGAAGAACGCCACCCAGCTCAATTGAAGGGCCGCTTCGGAGGAAATCATCATGCCTGGCTCCCCCACCAGACGTTCGCTGAGAGTCGAACGTTCAATATCGCTCAGTCGCGTGTCGGCCAGTTGCGTGGCCCCGCCGAAGGCGAGGACCCAGGGGAAGAAGAAGACCAGTTCCACATCGAAGATGATGAACAGGAGCGCGACGACGTAGAACCGCAGGTCGAACTGCACATAGCTCGAACCGATCGTCGGCTCGCCGCACTCGTAGACGGCGTCTTTCTCGGCCGACGGAGCGCCCGTGGGGCGGATCAGGGCGCCGAGCAGGAGCGGGATCATCAACCCCACGACCGAAACGATGCTGAAGATCAGGAAGTGGCCGACGATGTCTGTCATGCGGGGAGCTTTCCCGAGTGAGCCATCCGCGGCGACCGCGGAATCGGAATCGTTATACGGCGTGATCCGTGGGACGCGGGGCCAGCGGTTCTTTGTTGGCGTACCCGGCTTCAATCGAATGCCAGAACTGAACTTCGACCTCTCCGAGCTGCCAGCAGAGGTAGGCCGACTTGCCGTCCATCTGCGTCGGAAAATCGACCAGCCCGACGGCCGGGTCTTTCAACTCGATGCCGATGTCGTTCAACTCGTCCACGAAGCCCTGCAGCTTCGCCACATCTTTCTCAAGATCCTGCTGGATCTGTTCCACCTCTTCGCGATACGGATCATCCTGTCGCTGCGCCGCTTTGCCGCGCCGCTTCCGCAGCCCTTCCAGCCGGCCCTTGCGTTCGGTGACGTCGCGGTACAGATCGACGATGTCGCGCACAATGGCCCGCACCAGGGGCAGCGTCTTGTTGGCGGAATCCACGGTGAATTGCTTCTCCGCAGATGGATTGTCTGAGGCGTGTTTCTCGGAACCCATCGCACCCGCCATTGCGTTCATTCCTTTGGACTGACTTCCCCGGCAGCGTCCTTCGGCCGGGAGGATTGCGACACGCGAGTCGCTTATTCTTCACTCGCCACAAATTGAAAGGGACTGGGCTCGCCCTTGACCCACACCGGTTCGTACAAGACTTTCGACTCCGCGACCGCCGTGGGGTTCAACGTCGCCTGACCCCATGCGACCTGCAGGGGCAGCTTGGCATAGTCGACGATGCAGCCGTCGCGGCTGTAGCAACTGAGGTCGTAATTCGATCCCATGAAGATGCAGTCCACGGGGCAGGGATCGACGCACAGGGCGCAGAACATGCATTTCGTGTAGTCGATCGTGAAGCCGTCGACGCGGAACCCCTTGCCCACGGGGCTCTTCACTTTGTCGATGTAGATGCAGTCGACCGGGCACGCCACCGCGCACTTCTCGCAGCCGATGCACGTCGTGAGATCAAAGCGATGAAAACCGCGGTACCGGGCCTTCACCGGGACGGGCAGTTCCGGGTACTCGTAGACCTCGGTGAAGGTCTTGCGGCGGAATGTCCAAAGCATGGTCCGCAGGGTGACCCACATGCCCCGCAGCAGCGTGGAGACCGCCGTCCAAACGTTCCGAAACCACTCGAGCATCGGTGTTCTCTGGTCGGTGAACAGGGGACCGGTTGCAGTCCGCAGATGGGAATTTGGAGTGTGATGCCGCAAACGCGCCGTCACAACCGTTTCGGATTATAGGACGCCATCAGAAGGACGCAAGCCAAGCCCGCCGCGAACGAACTCCGGCGATCGAAGAACACTCCCGACGTCGCTTGCTGAGCGGGCGCCGCCGAATTCTCATCAGGCCGGATCACCGGCCAGCGTTCGTGTCTTCTCGGCGAATTTCTCCAGCAGCTCCGCGGCTCGTCCAGAGTCGATCGCGGTCTTCGCCGCGGCAACTCCGGCGGCCGGATCACCCGCCCGCCCTGCAGCCATGAGTGCTGCGGCCGCATTGGCGAGAATCATGTTTCGGGGGGCTCCGCCGGCGCCGGCGAAGACCTCGCGAATCAGCGCCGCACTTTCCAGCGGGCTGCCCACCTTAAGGTCCTCGACGCGGCATTCGGGCAGACCGAACGTGGCGGACGTCCATTCGCAACGTTCGACGGCTCCGTCGCGGACTTCGAAGACCGTCGTCGGTCCCCACAAGCTGACTTCATCGAGTTCGCCGTTGCCGCAGACGACCAGCGCGTGATGCGCGCCCAGCTGCGCCAGCGCTCCGGCCATCACAGACGCCAACGGAATCCGCCCCACACCCAGGAGTTGAAACTCCGCACCAGCGGGATTCGTCAACGGCCCCAATAGGTTAAACAGCGTGCGGAAGCCAAGCGCTTGTCGCACCGGCGCGGCATGCTTCATCGCAGCGTGGATTCGTTGAGCAAAGCAGAAACCAATCCCGACCTCATCAACACATTCCGCCACTTGTTCGGGCGACAGATCGAGTCGCACTCCGAGCGCCTCCAGCACATCTGCGGAACCGCTCTTGCTCGACGCGCTGCGGTTGCCGTGCTTGGCCACTCGCACTCCCGCCGCCGCGGCGACAAACGCCGTCGCCGTGCTGATGTTGAACGTGTGCAGCGCATCTCCCCCTGTGCCGCAGGTGTCCAACAACCCCGCTGCCCGGCAGGGGATCTTCAGGGAACGCGCCCGCATCGCACGTGCGGCTCCCACCAGTTGTTCAACGCTCTCTCCCTGGCAGCGGAGTGCAGTGAGAAACGCCGCGATCAGAATCGGATCACATTCGCCGTCCATGATCGACCCCACCGCAGCCTCCATGGCGGCGGCGTTCAACCGCTGTCCATCCAGCAAACTGGTCATCGCCAAGCGTAGCGCATCCATCCGGCATTCCATCTCTGAGACAGACCCTGCGAGAAGTGATCCATGTCGACAGTCTAGCCGCTGGGACGATCGGTTGCGGCGCGATGGGCGAAAGTCCGGGATGGAAGAAGTCGTCACCGGCGTTGAAATCACGGCGCACTCGATCGCGCTACTGGAACTTCAATCGACCGAGGGGGGCGCTCGGTTCCTTCGGTGTTGTTCCGCCGAGCGGGAGGGACGGGGCGGGCGGAACTCGGGCGGGTCTCCGGGGGTTTGGAACCCCGCAGCTCGGAACTTCCGCGCCGTCGCGGCATCGAAAACATCGGGAATCACGTCAGGGAGTCGGGGCGGGCCGAGAGACGGTTTGGGCGGGTGTCCCCGGGACCTCTACAACTCTTCGGTGGAAGGACGCCATCGGAAAATCCGCGACGGAAAGACATTCCGTAAGATATTCCGTCGAATTCCGCCAATCAGGTGTTTTGTGTGCGTGCGTATAGTTTTCGGCGTCATGAGATGTTGATTTCTCAGGCGAGCCGGCGTTGCCCACGGTGGGTCTCGAAGTGTGGAGATTTCTTGTTGTTTGTTGCCGGGTAACGACTTGCGAGCAAACGCGGCGAGGCGGGAGCTTTCCGGGAATTTGGGGATGGGAGCCAGCGTCCAATCCGAACCAATCGGCATCGAAATTCGAGTAACTTCCCGCAGTTGGTCGCCACCTTGACGTAAGTACTGCTAGTACAAGCTCGCGTGTCTATTTTTGCACCTCTGTTCATCATCTGGGCGTGATCCGAACCTTTTCAGGGTACGTTGGTCTTCTTTGTCGGCGGACTGCCCGCGTTGTAAGAGGGTGAGATGTTTTCGGTAAAGATGGTTGCCAGGCGGGATTCACAGCGTCGACCGGGATCTGAGTGCATGTTCATCTGTGATTGGCATCATGTTCGTAAGTCCCTGTCACGAGGTTTGTGACGGGAAGGAGGTGGGGGATGTTGAAGTATCGAAACCCCGCGATTCGGCAATTGAGGGATCAGCAGATTCGTTACGCACCGCGCGAGGTGCGTCTCACCCAGGTGGACCGCGCGGAACGACTTCTGGACGAAATTCAAACCGCCCAGACGTACCCTTATCAGGAACTGTGCGAGAAGATTACTGCGTACCGTCCGGAGATGTATCCCGATCTGGTGATCACCGGCGACGAGGCCATTCACGACCTGCGTTGCTTCGTCGAAGATCTCTCCGACAGCGCGGACGTTCCCGCGGATGCCGCAGGCGAGGAAGTCTGGACTGTCGATGACGTCAGTCGGCGGTTCAATGTATCGACCAAGACCGTTTCCCGGTGGCGCGATCGCGGACTGGTGAGTCGGCGGTTCCGTTTCGGCGGGCGAAAGAGGGTCGGCTTCCTGCGATCATCCGTTGAGCGCTTTGTTGCTCGGAACGCGGATGACGTCGAGCGAGGCGCCAGCTTCAGTCAGTTGAGTCTGGAAGAGCGCGAAAAGATGGTGGCGCGGGCGCGCCGCTTGGCGCGCGCCGGAGCCTGCCCCACAGAGGTCAGCCGCCGCCTGTCGCGAAAGTTCCATCGGTCGCCGGAGACGATTCGTTACACCCTGAAGACGTTCGACCGCGAACACCCCGAGATTGCCTTGTTTCCCGACGCCTCTGCACCCCTGACCCTGGAACAGCGCCGCGACCTGTATCGCGAGTTTCGCCAGGGGATCGCCGTGGAAGATCTGGCGCAGAAGTGGCGGCGGACGAAGGCGAGCGTCTATCGGGTCGTCACCGAAGTTCGCGCGGAGATGTTGCTGGAGCAGCCGATCGACTTCATGCTCTCGGACGAGTTTCACAACGCCGACGCCGAAAGCAAGATTCTGCAGCCGCCTCCCAGCGTGGAACGTCGCGGGGCGACGGTGAAACCCCCGCCGGGACTGCCGCCGTACTTGGCCAGTTTGTACGCCATTCCGCTGCTGACGCGGGAAGAAGAGGTCTACTACTTCCGCAAGATGAACTTCCTGAAGTATCAGGCGGCGGAGGTGCGGTCCAAGATCGACCCGACGAAGCCGCGCGCCAAGGATATGGATCGCGTCGAGGCGCTGCTTGACCGGGCCACCGAAATCAAAAACTTTCTGATTCGCAGCAACCTGCGGCTGGTGGTTTCGATTGCCAAGCGGCACATGCGGCCGACCACCAGCTTCTTCGAGATGGTCAGCGACGGCAACATGTCGCTGATTCGTGCGATTGAGAAGTTTGATTTCACCAAGGGATTCAAGTTCTCGACGTACGCCAGTTGGGCGATCATGAAGAACTACGCCCGCTCCATCCCTGCGGAAACGGTTCGACTCGACCGGTTCCGCACGGGAAACGACGAACTCTTCCTGTCCTCGTCCGATCCGCGGACCGACCAGTTCCTGGAAGAACGAACGAACAAAAAGCAGCGCGAACTCATCATGTCAATTCTGGACCACCTCGATCCCCGCGAGCGTGATATTATCGTGCATCGCTATGGATTGAGCGAAGGGGCCGCTCCGCAGACGCTGGAACAGGTCGGGACGCGTCTGGGGGTGACCAAAGAGCGAATTCGCCAGCTGGAAGCGCGGGCTCTGCGGAAAATGCGCAAGTTGGCTCAGGACGACAGCCTGGAGATTCCGGGAGTCGAATAGGGAGAGCTGTCCGAGAAAATTCCAAACGGAGAATCGGGGTTCGCAGAACCGGGGTTTTGCGAACCCTGTTCCGTTGCGCGGGGTCTGGTGGAAATGGACTGGAGCGCGGACGCTGTCGCGGCGTTCGCGCTTGCAAGACCAGGAGAGGTCGCTATACTTCGCGATTCGCGGTCGAGGCGAACCTTCCGGTTGGCTAGCGTAGCTCAACGGCAGAGCTCCTGTTTTGTAAACAGGGGGTTGTGGGTTCGAATCCCTCCGCTAGCTTCCGCGGCCGACAGTCTGGATGTCGGCTGCAAGGTTTTTAGCAACCCGTTCCAGCCAAACGGGTTGCAGTCAGAAGAGGCGGGATTCCCGAGCGGCCAAAGGGGTCAGACTGTAAATCTGATGGCTCTGCCTTCGCAGGTTCGAATCCTGCTCCCGCCAATCGATGGAAATTCGAAATCCGAAGCACGAAGTCCGCCGGGGAAGGCCTTCCCTGGGTTGGGATTTCGTCCTTCGGGTTTCGAATTTTCCCTGCGGGTGTAGCTCAATGGTAGAGTCCCAGCCTTCCAAGCTGGTCGTGTGGGTTCGATTCCCATCACCCGCTTTTTGAAGCACTGATCTGGCGTGACGCTCCGAACTGCATGGTTTTCCGGGGAGAAGGCAGTCCCCTTGGAAGATTCGGCAGATCAGAGAGTCGAAACGGCGGAACATTCAGCCTGCCATACAGTTGACAAGTCGTCAGCGATTGGCGATGTTGTTCCGCTCGCCGTACCGCGTCAGGGTCATGCCGCGGAACGTCCGCAGCGATGCTGCTGTAGCTCAGTTGGTAGAGTGCGTCCTTGGTAAGGACGAGGTCCTGGGTTCGAATCCCAGCAGTAGCTTTCGTGGCGCTGGGGTTGCCGGGGAACAGGCTGGTCGAGCCTGTCTCTTCAGCGGCCCGCGGTTGCCACGGTCGATGACGGGCTCAGTTGCCCCAGTCGATCACAGGCGGTTGTTCGCAGGGTCATCCGACGGCCGGGGGTTGGGAGCAAGCGGTCTCCCTCTCTGTCGGCGATTTCATCAACCCGCAGTATCCTCAGTTGATCGAGAAAGCGTAGGAGCAGGAAATGGCGAAGGAGACCTTTCAGCGGACGAAGCCGCACGTGAATGTGGGCACCATCGGTCACATCGACCATGGTAAGACCACCACCACCGCGGCCATCCTGGCCGTGCAGACGGCGAAGGGTTTGGCGAAATTCAAGAGCTACGCGGATATCGCCAAGGGTGGTACGGTCCGCGATGAAACCAAGACCGTGACGATTGCGGTGAGCCACGTCGAGTACGAGACTCCCAACCGCCACTACGCTCACATCGACTGCCCGGGTCACGCCGATTATATCAAGAACATGATCACCGGCGCCGCCCAGATGGACGGCGCCATCCTGGTGGTGTCGGCCTCCGACGGTCCGATGCCGCAGACCCGCGAACACATCCTGCTGGCCCGTCAGGTGAACGTGCCCGCTCTGGTCGTGTTCCTGAATAAGTGCGACCTGGTCGACGACGAGGAGCTCCTCGAGCTCGTCGAAATGGAAATTCGCGACCTGCTCAACAAGTACGAATTCCCCGGCGACGATGTTCCCATCGTCCGCGGCAACGCCAAGGGTGCGTTGGACAACCCGGCCGACGAGAGGTACAGCGCCTGCATCACGAAGCTGATGGAAGCGCTCGACGCCAACATTCCGGAGCCGGAGCGTCAACGCGACAAGCCGTTCCTGATGGCCATCGAAGACGTCTTCTCGATTTCCGGCCGCGGCACCGTGGTCACCGGACGTATCGAGTCGGGCGTGGTCAAGGTCAACGAGAAAGTGCAGATCATCGGTCTGGCCGACACCCAGGAAACTGTGGTGACGGGGATCGAAATGTTCAACAAGCTGCTCGACGAAGGTCAGGCGGGCGACAACGTCGGTCTGCTGCTTCGCGGCGTCGACAAGGACGCCGTGGGTCGCGGCCAGGTGCTGGCCAAGCCGGGCAGCATCAAGCCGCACACCAAGTTCGAAGCCAAGGTGTACGTGCTGAGCAAGGAAGAAGGGGGCCGTCACACGCCGTTCTTCAACGGCTACAAGCCGCAGTTCTACTTCCGCACGACCGACGTGACCGGTTCTGCCAAGCTCCTCGGCGGGGCCGAAATGTGCATGCCTGGCGACAACGTGCAACTGGAAGTCACGCTCGGCAAGCCGATCGCCATGCTCGATAACGTTCGCTTCGCCATCCGCGAAGGCGGCAAGACGGTCGGTTCGGGGATTGTGACGAAGATTCTCGAGTAGTTTCGTCAGGCCTTGGCAGCCGCGCCGCCGCCTGCCGGGCGAGTCTGCGGTTGTGAGACATTACGCGGCCCCGCTTCTGTACAGGGAGCGGGGTCGTTTCTGCATCGAAGGAGAGGGCGATGGCCCGCGAATACGTTTGGTTGGAATGCACGGAATCGGGGATGCGGAACTACCGCGTCAGCAAAGAGACCCGCGGCACCGAGCGGCTGGAGCTGAAGAAGTATTGCAAGAAGCTGCGGAAGCACACGGTGCACAAGGAATCGCGGAAGAAGTAGTCGGTAAGGCTCAGGGTTCGGGGGGGCGAGAGAACCTGGTTCCGCGGTGCGGGGCTCAGACCAGTCTCGGCGCCCGGCCTCTGACGCCGGACGCCTCGTTACGGGCGTAGCTCAATTGGCAGAGCGATGGATTCCAAATCCATAGGTTGGGGGTTCAAGTCCCTCCGCCCGTGCTGCAACTCACTCGGTTTCGAACGCACCAGTTCACCCGCCGGCGTCGTCTGGGAAGACAGAGTCGGAGTTGAGCTGGAGGATGATCATGGCGAAAGCAGAGAAAGCAGACGGGTTCTGGCCGAGCATGCTCGGCGCCGGACTCTACAAGCGCAACCAGGGACGGCTGACCCGACAGTTGACGGCGGCGGCGATCATTGTCACGGTGGCCCTGGGGGCCTGGGCGATGACGCAATCGATTCTGGCCGATCTGGAGGAGCCGGTCCGGCTGGGGATTGCGGGCGGGGTCCTGGTGCTGGGGGTGTGGTTCGCGTATCGCATCGTCAATTTCCCGGTGTTCGCCGACTTTCTGGTCGACGTCGAAGGGGAATTGGCCAAGGTCTCGTGGCCTTCCCGCGAGGAATTGAAGCGAGCCACGGTCGTCGTCCTGGTGACTATGTTTCTGTTGAGTTTCGTGCTGTTCGCCTACGATCTGCTGTGGAAGTTGATCCTGCGGGCGATCGGCATTCTGCAGTTTTAGTGGCGACCTTGACCACGGGAAACGCCTGTGGGTCGATGTCGCTTGCATTTACAGCCCGGGATCGTCATGATTCCGGGTTCCCCGCGGGCACAGGTTTGCGCTCGCGGTGTTGATTCACAGCGGCGATGCTCTTCGCCGTGAGAGGCGGTCATGCAAAAAGAACCCACCCCGGTCGTCGACCCTGCAGCAGGCGAGAACGAATTGCGGTGGTACGTGTTAAAGGTGCAGAGCAACCGCGAGCGGACGATTCGAGACAATCTGGTCCGGCGGATGAAACAGGAAGGTCTGGAAGAGTTCTTCGGGGAGATTGTGATCCCCACGGAGAAACTCGTCGAGACCAAAGGGGGCAAAAAGCGGGTCACCGAGCATAAGTTGTTTCCGGGCTATCTGATGGTGCAGATGGTTCTGAATGACGACACTTGGTACCTGGTGCGGAGCACCAGCGGCGTCGGAGACTTCACCGGGTCGGCGGGCAAGCCGATGCCGATGCAGCCGCACGAGATTCAGCGGATGCTGGGTCAGGAAGAGAGCAAGAAGGAAGAGGCTCCCCTCAAGGTTAAGGTGGATTTCCAGACGGGCGACCATGTGAAGATCAAGGATGGCGCTTTCGAGAGTTTCGACGGCACCATCGAGGCCATCGACGAGGCCAACGGCAAGATTACAGTCCTGATTCAGATTTTTGGTCGGCCGACGCCGGTGGATCTCGAATACTGGCAGGTGGAGCGGGTCTGAGTCGGGTCGTCGGTGTTCAGCGGCGACGGGCCGGGTGTGGCCTGTCGGTGGGGCGTGTGTTTCGTCGCAGTCAGTTGCGTAGCAGGTAGCGGTGGTCTGAAATGGCGAAGAAGGCAGCGAAACTCAAGGCTCAGGTCAAGGTTCAGATCGCCGGGGGCAAGGCCACGCCCGCCCCTCCGGTCGGTACGGCGCTCGGCCCCCACGGGATCAACCTCGGGCAGTTCGTCTCGCAATTCAATGAAAAGACTCGCGACCTCAACGGGATGATCGTCCCGGTGATCATCTCGATCTTCGAGGATCGCTCGTTTTCGTTCGTGTTGAAAAGTCCGCCCGCTTCCGTGTTGCTGAAGCAGGCGGCGAAACTGGCCAAGGGAGCCAACAATCCCAAGACCGAAAAGGTCGGCACAGTCACCAAGGCGCAGTTGCTGGAGATCGCCAAGGCGAAGTACGAAGACCTCAACGCCATCGACATGGAAGCCGCCGCCCGCATGATTGCCGGCACGGCGCGCAGCATGGGCATTGAGGTTCTCGCGTAACTCGCTGCAGCGGTTGACTCGTCTGCGATCCGGTCTGTTGCTCGCAAGAGAGATGAATTCATGGCGCATCATTCGAAGCGGTTGGTCCATCTGCAGAAGCAGTTGGCCACCGTCGGTCCGCAGGACTTGCCCAGCGCGGTGAAGTTGCTGCAGTCGCTGGAGCCCGGCCTGCCGGCGACCATCAAGAAGTGCAAGTTCGACCAGACCGTCACGCTGGCCGTCCGCCTGGGGGTCGATCCCAAGCAGGCCGATCAGCGGGTGCGCGGCTCGGTGGTGCTGCCGCATGGCATCGGCAAGGCCAAGCGCGTGCTGGTGTTCTGCCAGGGGGACAACCTCGCCGTGGCGCAGGCGGCCGGGGCCGACTTCGCCGGCGGCAAGGAACTGGCCGATAAGATCAAGGATGGCTGGACCGACTTCGATGTCGCGATCGCCACCCCGGACATGATGGGCGTCGTCGGTCCGCTTGGACGCGTGCTCGGTCCGCGCGGCTTGATGCCCTCGCCGCGCGCCGGCACCGTGACCCAGGACATCGCCACCGCGGTGAAAGAATATAAGGCCGGCAAGGTGGAGTTTCGCTGCGACGACGGCAGCAATGTGCATTGCGTGGTCGGGAAGCTGTCGTTCAACGAATCCCAGTTGATCGAGAACGTCGAGGCGTTTCTGAAGTTTCTCCGGAGCCTGAAGCCCTCGACGTCGAAGGGTCAGTACATTCGCAACGTCTGCCTGACCGCCACGATGTCGCCGGGAATCACGGTCGCACTGTAGTTGATGGGGCGTGTCGCTCACGCCGCCAGGCCCATCGGCCTGGAGAGACCGGTTTTCTCGACAGACTCCAAGACTGCCGGCGGGAGTCCCCCGCGTTTTCGGATGGAATGGCCATGAGCAAAGTCGTCAAGAACATGATGATCGCGGATCTCCAGGCGGAACTGGGGGATTGCCGCGAAGTGCTCGTCGTTGACGTCTCCAAGATGTCGGGCGTGGCGACGAACAAGTGGCGCCTGGAGCTGCAGAAGAAGCAGATCCGCGTGCTGGGTGTGCGCAACGCGATCGCCGGGAAAGCCCTGTCGGACGTCGGTCTGACCGGGATCCGCAACGTGCTGTCCGGCCCGTCGGCGATCATCTGGGGCGGGGAGGACATCGTCGCCCTGGCGAAGGAAGTCACGAAGTACGTCAAGGACATCGCCGATCTGCAGCTCAAGGGGGGAGCGATCGGCGAGACCTCGCTGAACGCCGAGCAGGTCGAGGCGCTCAGCAAGAGTCCGGGTCGCCTGGAGCTGCTGTCCCAGATTTCGGGGCTCATCCGCAGCCCCGGCGGACGGGTTGCGGGCGCCATTCAGTCTCCCGGCGGGAAGCTGGCGGGCTGCGTCAAGACGTTGGCAGACAAGGAAGACGGAGCGGCGCCGGCCGCCTCCTGAAGGAAACCTCGATCAGTCGCCGTCGTTGGCCTGGTACCGCAGACGGCCTGCTCTGGAATGGGCTGCCTTGCAGCCGCGTAGAAGTCGTGTGTTGACGGTTCGCGAGGCGCGAACGTCGGGAAATTGTCCGGGTCTCTCAAGATCGCTCACTGCTACAGAAAGGTCGGGAAACAGCCATGGCGGAATTCGACGCCTCGATTAAGGAACTCGGCGACAAGATCGTGCAGTTGTCGCTGCTCCAAGCCAAGCAACTCGTGGACTATCTCAAGGAAGTCCACGGCATCGAACCGGCCGGTGGCGGCGCGGTGATGATGGCGGCAATGCCGGGCGCTGGTGCGGCGGCCGCCGCGGCTCCGGTGGAAGAGAAGACCGAATTCGACGTCATCCTGACGGCGTTCGGCGAAAACAAGATCGGCGTGATCAAGGTCGTTCGCGCTGCGACCGGCCTCGGTCTCAAGGAAGCCAAGGACCTGGTCGAAGGGGCCCCCAAGGCTCTGAAGACCGGTGTTTCCAAGGAAGACGCCGAGAAGCTGAAGGCCGAAGTCGAAGCGGCCGGCGGCAAGGTCGAAGTCAAGTAGTCGTCCATCAGACCCGATGAGACGGAGGACGAGCGCCCGGGGTCGCGACGGCGGCCGAAGGCGTTTGTCAGATCGACGCAAGTGGCGGTTGAATTGATCTTTCCGATCAGTGAGTTTATTCTGCAGCGATCACGACTGGATCGGCTCGGAGAGTCTGGCGATTCTCCGGGCCTCCTGTCGTTTCAACAGCGCAGGAGAACCGCGGTGAGGAGATCGCGCCCCCGAATGCTGTCGCAGGTCCAGTTTGGGAACTCGACAGCGGCTTCGGTCCCTGTGAAGGAACTGTGGATGCGTTTCGGCCAACTCACACACATCCGCCTCTCCGCGTTCGGTCTCCCCCGACAGATCTGGAGTCCAAGGATGGACCGCAGCATTCCCAATCACGATCGCACCCGTGCGTGGATCGGATCGTATTCCCGAGCTGTGTTTTGAACGCCGCCGCCGCAGGGGCTCTGTCGATCTGTATCGACACTCTGCACGCGTCGTCGTCAACGCCGCTCTCGAATTTTCCGCCTTCCACCGGTCTCCCTGGACTTCGAGGAACTGCCTCGCATGCCAATTCCTGCCATCCGCGTTGTTCCTGCCGACACCGAACGGAACTTTGGGACCCTGGCGACGGATTTTCCGATCTCGGATTTGACGGTCATTCAGACCGACGCCTACGCCAAGTTTCTGCAGCTCGAATATGAGCCGCGGGAGCGCAAGGACGAAGGCCTCGAAGCGATCTTGCGCGAAGTCTTTCCCATCGAAAGCTACGACGCCAAGTATCGCCTGGAATATGTCAAATACGAACTCGGCAAGCCGCGCTACACCCCCCTGGAGTGTCGCCAGTTGCGCCTCACCTATGGGAGGCCGTTCCGCGTCTGGCTGCGGTTGCTCAAGGAGCAGCCGATCGAAGAGGAAGTCTACCTCGGCGACATGCCGATCATGCTGGGGGGGGGCGAGTTCATCATCAACGGCGCCGAACGCGTCGTCGTCAGCCAGTTGCACCGGTCTCCCGGGGTCGACTTTGTTCAAGGCTCTGAGCCGGGGGAACGCAAGACCTTTTCCTGCCGCGTCATCCCTGAACGGGGAAGTTGGATCGAGGTCAACACCACCAAGCGTGAAACGCTCGGCGTGCGCATCGACCAGAGCGGCAAGTTCTCGGCGATGACCTTCCTGCGGGCGATGGGGCCGGAGTACGGCTCGTCGAATGCGCTGATCAAGCTCTTTTACCCGGTGGAATTGGTGAAGCTGAAGGCCGATTCGGCGGCCAAGCTGACCGGCAAATTCGCGGCGGAAGACGTGATCTATCCCGTGGGCCATGAGCGCTGCGGCGAGATCATTGTGGAAGTCGGTCAACTGATCAACGCGACGCTCGCCCAGGAGATCGCCGACTCCACGCTGAAGACCGTGGAAATCATTTCGGAGATCGTCGACCCGCTGTGCCTCGACAGCATCCACGAAGATCCCACCGCCAGCTATGAAGACGCCCTGCTGCGAATCTATCAGCGGCTGCGTCCCGGCAATCCGCCGCAACTCGAGAAGGCGGTGGATCTGTTCAAGGAAAAGTTCTTCGACGTCAATCGCTATCGTCTGGGCCGAGTGGGGCGCTTCCGCATCAACCGGAAGTTCAACCAGGACATCCCCGACTCTGAGATGACGTTGAAGCCGGACGACATCGTCAACTCGATCCGCTACCTCATGCAGCTGCGGTCGGGCGAGGAAAAGGCGAACATCGACGACATCGACAACCTGGGCAACCGCCGCCTGCGGACGATCGACGAACTGGCTTCGGAGGAAATCCGCAAGGGGTTCCTGAAGCTGCGTCGCACCGTGCAGGAGCGGATGAGCCTCAAGGACGTCGAAGAAATGTCTCCGCGGACGCTCATCAATCCCAAGAGCGTCTCGGCGGCGATCGAGTACTTCTTCGGCCGCGGCGAACTCTCGCAGGTCGTCGACCAGACCAATCCGTTGGCGACGCTGACGCACGAACGCCGGCTCAGCGCCCTCGGCCCCGGCGGTTTGAATCGCAAGCGTGCGGGCTTCGAAGTCCGCGACGTGCACATTTCGCACTACGGCCGCATCTGTCCGATTGAAACGCCCGAAGGGACGAACATCGGTCTGATTTCGAGCCTGAGCATCTTCTCGAAGGTGGACGACTACGGCTTCCTGATCACCCCCTATCGGAAGATCGTCAACCGCGTCGTGACGTCGGAAGTCGTGTGGCTGCGGGCGGACGAAGAGTCTCGCGTGTTTATCGCGCCGGCGGACACGCCGGTCGCCGACGGAAAGATGGCCAACGAGCGCGTGATGGCCCGGTACTCCAACGACGTGGTGTGGATCGCCGCGGCGGACGTGCAGTATCTCGACGTCGCCCCCTGTCAGATGGTCGGCGTCTCGGCCGGTCTGATTCCGTTCCTCGAGCACGACGACGCCAACCGCGCGCTGATGGGATCGAACATGCAGCGGCAGGGGGTCCCCCTGCTGATCACCGAAGCCCCGCTGGTGGGTACGGGACTCGAACGGGCCGTGGCGGAGAGCTCCGGCATGGTGATCCGCGCTGAAAAGGCGGGGAAGGTCACCTACGTCGACGCCGACCGGATTGAGATCGAAGGCAAGAAGTACCCGCTGCGGAAGTACACCGGGTTGAACGAACGGACCTGCCTGAACCAGACCCCCATCGTTTCGCTGGGGCAGAAGGTGAAGAAGGGGGACGTCATCATCGACAGCGCCGCGACTTCCAACGGCGAACTGGCGCTCGGCCGCAACGTGCTGGTCGCCTTCATGTCGTGGGAAGGATTCAACTTCGAAGACGCGATCATCCTCTCCGAGCGGTTGGTGAAGGAAGACGTCTACACGTCGATCCACATCGACGAGTTCGATGTGGAAGTTCGTGAGACCAAGCTCGGTCGCGAAGAGTTCACGCGCGACATTCCCAACGTCAGCGAAAAGGCCCTGCGGCACCTCAATGAAGAGGGGATCGTGCAGATCGGCACGCGGGTCGAGCCGGGAGACATCCTGGTCGGCAAAGTGGCCCCGAAGGCCAAGACCGAACTGACGCCCGAAGAAAAGCTGCTGCACGCGATCTTCGGTCGTGCCGGCGAAGATGTTAAGAACGAGTCGCTGGAAGTTCCGTCGGGCGTGGAAGGGATCGTGATCCACACCGAGAAGTTCTCCCGTCGGATGAGCCTGTCGGAAGGCGAACGCAAGAAGTTCGAGACGGAACTCAAGAAGGCGGAGGACACCGGGGCCGAAGCCATCGCCGCGGCCTTCAAAGAGTTCCTCAAGGAATTCGAGACGGCCTACGGCGGGAAGCTGAAGGACGACGACGGCCGCGAACTGCGGAGCGCCGACGACAAGTTCCTCGCGGACTACGCCGAGAAGTTCCACACGACCTTCGATGCGATGGACCTGAAGAGTCCGCAGAAAAAGGCGGATTGCAAGAAGGTCATCAAGGAGCACTGGGGTCCGGTGGAAGAGGCCGTCGACTCGCGCGACCGGGTGTTGAACACCATGAAGCGCGGCGACGAGCTGCCGAGCGGCGTGCTCCAGATGGTCAAGGTGTACGTCGCCCAGAAGCGGCAGATCTCGGTCGGCGACAAGATGGCCGGTCGCCACGGGAACAAGGGGGTGATTTCGAAGGTGCTGCCCGAGGAAGACATGCCCTTCCTCGCCGACGGCACGCCTGTCGACATCGTGCTCAACCCGCTGGGGGTTCCCAGCCGCATGAACGTGGGACAGATTCTCGAAACCCACCTCGGGTGGGCGGCGTCGAAGTTGGGCATTCGGGCCAAGTGTCCGGTGTTCGACGGTCCCGCGGAAGAGACGATCCGCGATCTGCTGCGTCAGGCGGGGCTGCCCGAGGACGGCAAGGCTCAGTTGTACGACGGCCGCACGGGTGAGCCCTTCGAGCAGAAGACGACGGTGGGCTACATCTACATGCTCAAGCTGCACCACCTGGTGGAAGACAAGGTGCACGCCCGGGCGACCGGACCGTACTCGCTCATCACCCAGCAGCCGCTGGGGGGAAAAGCGCGGTTCGGCGGTCAACGGTTCGGGGAAATGGAAGTGTGGGCGCTGGAAGC
>JANRLN010000142.1:0-2176 GCA_033762515.1 Planctomycetaceae bacterium | reverse complement strand
CAGCAGCACCCCGGTCAGCAACCACAGACCACGCGGACCACAGACGACAGACAGCATCAGATTGTCCCTCAAGGCAGCGGGGTCGCACGGGCGCAAATCGTTCGAGAATCGCGGGCGCCGTTCTCTCCTCATCGTATCAGGCCATGCTGATGATGCCAAATCGAGCCGGAAGGTGACAGATTCTGAAACTCGCGAGCCGGAAGCGTCGCGGCTGGTTGATTTCATCGCCTCGCGCGGAGCGGCGGCCGGGTCGTTTCAGGAGTTTGTGTTGGCCGGCGATGCGCAGGGTTAGATCGAACTGCCGTTGCCAATCGGCGGGAGACCAATCGGCGCCTCTGGATCACCAGGTTGTCGGCCGCGATCGACGCCGCCATGCTGTCCGATACGTCGCCGAGGCGCGCTGCAAGACACCTCTTCGCCTGACGCAAATCTCATATCGACGGTCCGCCGGGATCAATCCTCGACAACGGAAGTGCCGTTACGCGAATGCTCGCAACTCGCCGCGGTTACACCAGCACGTCTCGAATGACGTGCCCGTGGACGTCGGTGAGGCGGCGGTTGATGCCGTTGTGTTTGAACGTCAGGCGTTCGTGATCCAGGCCGAGGAGGTGCAGGATCGTGGCGTTGAGGTCGTGGACCGAGAGGACGTTCTCGACCGCCTTGAATCCCAACTCGTCGGTCGCGCCGTAACTCACGCCCCGTTTGACCCCGGCGCCGGTGAGGACCGCCGTGAAGCCTTGCGGGTTGTGGTCGCGGCCCTTCGCCCCTTTCTGGAACATCGGCATCCGGCCGAACTCGGTGCACCAGACGACCAGCGTCTCCTCCAGGAGGCCGCGCTGCCGCAGGTCGCGGATCAGGGCGGCCGCAGGCTGATCCATGATTCGGCCATGAACGTCGTACTGTTCCCGCAAGGCGTTGTGACCGTCCCAATTGAGCTTGCCTCCGCTGGCATAAGCCCCGTTGAAGAGCTGGACGAAACGAACCCCCTGCTCGATGAGCCGTCGGGCGAGGATGCAGTTCCTGGCGAACCCGGCCTTGATTTCGTCCTGCGGGTCGTCAGCCCCGTACATCTTCAGGATGTGTTCGGGTTCGCTCGACAGATCGGTCAGCTCAGGCACCGACAACTGCATGCGGGCGGCAAGTTCGTAGCTGGCGATGCGGGCGGCGAGGACGCTGTCGCCGGGGTTCCGCTGCAGATGTTCGGCGTTGATCCGCTGCAGCAGTTCCCGCGCGGCCCGGTCGCTGTCGGCGGAGATAGTCGCGGGTGGACTGAGATGCCGAATCGGCTGGCTGGAGTTAAAGGCCGTTCCTTGCGTCACTGCGGGGAGGAACCCGGAACCCCAGTTGTTGACGCTGGCCTGCGGGATCCCGCGGGGATCGGGAATCGCCACAAAGGCAGGGAGGTTTTGATTCTCGGTTCCCAGGGCGTAGGTGGCCCAGGCGCCAATGCTGGGGAAACCATCGGCGACAAAGCCCGTGGAGAGAAAGTTCTCCGCGGGGCCGTGGGTGTTCGACTTGCTGGTGAGCGAATGAATGAACGCAAAATCGTCGACCTGCTGGGCAAGGTGCGGGATCATGTCCGAGACCATTTTTCCGGTCTCGCCGTAGGGGCGGAAATCGTACTGCGGTCGCGCCAGGTTGCCCGCCGGTCCCTGAAATGTCACCGCCGGGCCGCCGGGAAGCGGCTTGCCATCCTGCCGGATCAGTTCGGGCTTGTAGTCCCAGGTCTCCAGTTGACTGCAGGCCCCGGCGCAGAAGATGACGAGAACGTTCCTGGCCGCGGCCGGATGATGCCCGAGTCGCGGCGCGAGCGGCCGCGCGGGATCAATCACCGGACCCGATTCCGCGGCGAGCAACCCTTGTCCCTGCAGCAGATGGGTGAGAGCGATGGCGCCGAGGGACGAGCCGGTGCACTCTAGAAAACCCCGCCGGTCGAGCAACCGTCGTCCGGCCGGGGTGAGCTGTTCGCTGGGAATGTGCGGCATGGATGCAGCTCTTATGTCTGGAGATGTGCCGAGAAATCTCGCGGAAGCTTTCCAGTGACACGGATGAAACACGGATCGAACGCGGCCGTTCAACGTCGGGTCATCACGCGGAGCGTGATGGCCACTTTGATTGGCCCGCTACGCCATAGTAGCCATCACGCTCCGCGTGATGACCCGAGTAAAACTCGACG
>JANRLN010000141.1:0-7044 GCA_033762515.1 Planctomycetaceae bacterium | reverse complement strand
AGGCGTCAGGCGTCAGGCGTCAGGCGTCAGGCGTCAGGCGTCAGGCGTCAGGCGTCAGGCGTCAGGCGTCAGGCGTCAGGCGTCAGGCGTCAGGCGTCAGGCGTCAGGCGTCAGAGGGTGGGCGACACAGTCGGGTTCGCTTCTAGGAGAATGAGACGTGCGAGATTTCCATGAATTGAAAGTCTGGGAAAGGTCTCATCAGTTGACGCTGGCTGTCTACCGAGCGACAGCGACTTTTCCCGGGGATGAACGCTATGGACTCACCAGCCAGTTGCGGCGGGCCTCGGCTTCGATTCCGGCAAACATCGCAGAAGGTTGCGGGCGTGACTCGGATCGACACTTCGCCAGGTTCTTGCCAATTGCCTCCGGCTCGGCGAGCGAGACGTCGTACCATCTGATCCTTGCACGGGATCTTGAAATACTCCCTCCTGCAGTCTTTCAAGAATTGACATCACTCATTGATGAAATTCGCCGCATGCTCACCGCGCTCATCAGACGTTTCAGCCCGCCGCAGTCACCGCCGATCGAGTGACTAGTTTCGGGGATCGCCTTTTTCTGATGCCTGACGCCTGATGCCTGATCGCTAAAGCCCCCGAGATCCAATGCCCTCCCCCCAATTCACCACCCTCTTCGACAATGCCACCCTCGCCCGCATTGAGCGGATGCGGTTGCAGCCGATGCGTCGACTCACCAACCGCAGCCGCGGGGAGCATCTGGCGGGCAAAGGGGGGACCAGCACCGAGTTTCATGACTTCCGCGATTACACGTCCGGCGACGACATCCGCTATGTCGACTGGAACATCTTCGCCCGCATCCAGCGGCCGTACATGAAGCTCTATCGCCATGAAGAGGAGATGCAGGTGGTGGTCCTGATCGACGCCTCAGCGTCGATGCAGTTCGGACAGAAGTTCGTCCGCGCCAAACAACTCGCCGCCGCCTTCGGCATCATGGGGCTGATGAACATCGAGAAGGTGAGCGTCTACGTCTGCCAGCATTCCTCGGCCGCTCCGGTGCAGTTCCCGCCTTGCACCGGGCGCAGCAAGCTGAAGCGGTTGCTGGAATTCCTCGAAGGGATTCCGACCGGGGGCGAGTATCCCATCGACGTCGCGGTGGAAGACGTCTTGAAGCAGCATCGCGGCCGCGGAGTGGCCGTGCTGCTGTCGGACTTCCTGACGTTCGGCGACCTGGCGCGGCCCCTCAATCTGCTGTTCAGCGCCGGTCTGGAGACGTTTGCCGTTCAGATTCTTGCTCCCGAAGAATTGAACCCCGAGGTCGCCGGCGACCTGCGGTTCGTCGATTGCGAGACGCAGGAGACGCTCGACATCTCTTCGGCGGGGGATCTGCTGGGGATTTATCACGAGCACCTGCAGGGATTGCAGGACGACCTCGCCGCCCACTGCCGACAGCGCAGCGGCCGCTTTCTCTGCGTCGACGCCAGCGCCCCTGTAGAAACGCTGCTGCTGGATACGTTGCGCCGGAGGGGATGGGTGCGATGAGGTGGAATTTGAGCAGCGGAGGGTGGTCAGCGGGGAGGGAGAGGAGCATGTGCAGCGATGCGTCTCAGTCTCGGCAGGGGCGACGGAGCGACGCTCCACGCGCCTGCGCGGAGCGTCGTCGCTGCGATCTTCTCAGTTCACTAACCCCGGGCTTACGTCCGGGGCAACATTCTTCCGCCCCTTTCGGGGCGAATCGCGTCGACCGCTTCTTCCTGCTTCTCGGCCCCCCAACGTCCACACTCCTGCTCCCTGCTGACGACTTCCGATCCACTTCCCACTCGCAAGGAGCCCGACCATGAACTGGCCCGGCTTCTCCGCTCTCTCGGCAGCGTGGCTGTTTCTGCTGCTGGGGCCGCTCATTCTGTTCTACTTCCTGAAACTCCGTCGGCCGCGGATGGAAGTCCCTTCGCTGGCGCTCTGGCGGCAGGTGATCAGCGACCAGCGGGTCAACTCGCCGTTTCAAAAGTTCAAACGCAATCTCCTGCTGTTGTTGCAGGTGCTGCTCTTGTGCGCACTGGCGCTGGCGGCGATGCAGCCCTACTGGCCTGCCGGGAACGACGCGGCCCAGTCGATTCCCGTGCTCATCGACGTCTCTGCGAGCATGGCGGCGCTCGATCAACCCGGCGGACAATCGCGTCTCGACGCCGCAAAAGAGCAGGTGCGTCGCCTCATCGACAACCTGCTCCCGGATCAACGTCTCAGCCTCATCGCCGTCGATTCCAGCGCCCGTCGGCTCACCGACTTCACCGACAATCAACGCGTGCTGCGCGACGCGCTGAGTGCTCTCGCGGTGCGCCCGGTTCCCAGCCGCCTTGAAGACGGTCTCCGCATGGCACAGGCGTTGGCGCGGACGGCGTCGGTCGAAAGCGTGGTGCTGGTCTCGGACGGCAATGTCCCGTCGCAGATCGAATTTGAACTTCCGTTTCGGCTCAACTACCAGAAGCTCCCCCCCGCGGGGGCCAACGTCGGCGTGACCGAGTTCAACGCCCGAAGGACGAAAACCGGATGGGACGTATTCGCTCGCATGGATGCATCCGGGGCCGGCGCGACGCCGGCGCCGCCAGACGGAGCGGAAGGGGCGGCAAGCGTGGAGTCGCGCCTCGTGGAAGTTGAACTGTACGAGAACGACCAGTTGCTGCAGCGCGAATCGGTGGGGATCGCCGAGGGGGATTCTTCGCGGGTCGCCTTCTCCATCGAATCTGACGCGGCTGTCTCTTTGCAGGTGCGGATCAAGCCTGACGGCTTCGATGCCCTTGCGCTCGACAACACCGCCTTTTTGGAACTGCCGGCGCCCCGGCCGCTGCTGGTTTACTGTCCGGAAGAACTGGGGACCTATCGACACGCGCTGGCGGCGATCGGTGATCTCGACCTCCTGCCGCGTGCAGGCGCCGCTCCGCCCGAGACCGTGGATTTGCGGTTTACCGATCAGCCCATCAACACCGCTCCGTCGAGCCGCGTGACCGTGCACGTGGGGGTCGTCCCGACCGATCTGCAGCCCCTCGTGGAAATGAAGAGCGAATTCGCCGACGTCGTCGACTGGAACCGCACCTCCGATCTGCTTCGTCACGTTCAATTGCTCGATGTGCAGATTGGAGACAACCCGGTTTCCCAGCCGGGGATCGGGGAGCGCGACTACGAGCTGGCGGGCTACGAGATCCTTGCCCAAGGGGTGCAGGGGCCGCTGATTCTCGACAAGGCCTCGAACACCGGCGTCGAGTTCTTTCTGCTGTTCCACACGGATCGCTCAACGCTCCCTTACCGTGTCGGGTTCCCGATCATGGTCGCCAATGCAGTGCAGATTGCCCTGGACCGTTCGGAGCTGGCCGAAGCGCGCTCCTGGCCGACCGGAACTCTTCCTCCTCGACAGCTCGAACCGGAAACCGAGTACACGGTCAACACCCCCAGCGGGGTGGTGGAACACGGCAAGAGCACCATCGGCGGCGTCCTCTCGGGCGTGACGGCGAACGATCCCGGTCGTTATGTGATCCGCAAGGGTGAGTCCGACGTCGCTTCTGTCGGCGTCGGACTCCTGGCCCCGCCGGAGACCGGTTTAGCCGCAGTCGAGCAGCTCCTCTTCCCTGAAACCTCGGTGTCGACGGCTTCGGAGACCCTCAAGACCGACCGCCCCTTGTGGGGCTGGCTCGCCATCATCGGACTCGCGCTGCTTCTCGGCGAATGGTGGTACTTCCAGCGCCGCCCCGGAGGAGCACCGGCATGACGGGGTCGAGAATTCAGAATCGAGAGTCGAGAGCCATGCTCCCCGGTTGTGACGGGGCCCGCCGGCGGGGCACGCTCTTTTCCGGCTCTCGACTCTCGACTCTCGTCTTTGTGCTCCTCTACGCAGCCAGCGTTTCAGCCCAGACCCAGGCTCCCAAGCCAATGCTGTTCGCCGAACTGGCGGCGACTTCACCGTCCGTGCGGATCGGCGACGCGATGCCCACGATCTGGGACATCCAGAAGTTTCAGCCGGGGATTCTGGAAGGGCGATTCGAGTTCCGGGTCCACCTGGGAACTGTGGAGTTCTACCGCTACACCAGCGACGAACTGGTCCTGCACGAGCCAGACCACCGCTTTCGGTTCCTGTTTCCCCCCATCGTGACAAACATTCAGTCGGGAGAAATCGAAGTCGACGTGACTTGGATTGAGAAATCGGGTGAGCGGGTCCCGTTGCGGATGCAGCTCCTGCGCGTGCCATTGACGGCGATCCGCACGCAACTGATCGGCGTCGTCGAACAGCGAACGTATCAGGCGCGCCGACCCGACTGGGACGCGCGATTGCAGCAGTTGCCGCTGGAGACGCTCGGCGAATCGCAACGTCCGGTGCTGGGGGATCCCCTGGGGCGGCGCGCCGCGTTACAGACGGTGATTGTCACCTGGGACACGGACGCCGTCCCGAGCGATCCGCTTAGCTTCACGCCGTATGACATCATCGCCGTGGCGGGCAATGTCTTTGCCGGGTTGAGGCGACCTCAACTGGAAGCGATGCAATCCTGGTGCCGGGCGGGGGGGAGCCTGTATGTCGAACCGGAAGGATTGCTGGAGTCCTATCATGTTGAGTTCTTGAATCGGCTGACGTCGCAATCGAGCGATCCCGTCGCCTGGACGATCGATGCCAACGGCAAGATCGACTGGCCGGGAGGTTTGCGGGATCAAGGGGCGATTCTGGGTTCCTATGACCTCGGACGCGTGGCGATCATCAGCCCGGAACTTCTACAGCCCGAGCGCATGACGACCGTGGTGCGCCATTTGTGGGACTGGCCGGCGGATAAGAATCCCCATGAAGTCGCCCAGCCGGATCAGACCCGCATTCAGAATCCGTGGGACAGCCCGGTTTATCGGCCGGAGAGCCCGGCCCAAGAACGCTACCGGAATCTGGAACTGGCGCTGATGCCGGCCAGCGTTCGACTCGTTCCCCTCCCGTTGATCATGGCGCTGCTCTTCCTGCTGGTGCTTCTGATCGGTCCTGTCGACTGGTGGGTGCTCGGCTGGCTGCGGTTGCGGAGATTCACCTGGGTCACGTGGCCCCTCTGGACGATCGTCTCGGCGCTGGTGACCGTGGGACTCTCCAACTGGTATCTGCAGACGACCGACGTGCCGCGGACGCTGGTGCTGCATGACGTCGGCCGCGATGGGGGCGTCGTTCGGACGCAGACGTTCACCCTGACGTTTCCCAGTCGAACGCGACGCGACACGCAGAAGGTCGAGCATGCCGTCTGGCAACAGTTGGGAACGGAATGGTCGCCGGGCAGTCGCGCGCCGGCGCCGACGGGAACCAACGCGGTCTTCATGCTGGACGACGATCGACCGTGGAATCTGACGTCCCCTCACTACTCCGGTCGCGTTCCCTCTCAGTACGCAGTAGAACTGCCGGTCGGACAATGGAGTCGCCAGATCAGCTACTCGCAGCAGATCCCGAACGCCCTCGACGCTGAACGAACTCCGATGGATTGGGAACCGATCGACGCGGGCGGATGGTGGTCGGCGGCGGCATTTCCGTCTTCCGTGGTGAGCGAACTGACCCGCCAGCTCGGAACTCCACCGCTGATTGCCAGAATGTCGGCATCCACGCCCGCCGCGCCGTTGGAAGTGGTGTCGGCGCCGAGCGGAATCCTGATCGCACGGTGGCGTTCCGCCCTGGAGCAGTTGACTCGGCCTGTCGATCGTCGCGGCCTGGTCAGCCTCTCCCCTGTCTGGAATGCGTCTCCACTGCGACACGTTCCGCTGCAAGGACTCCAACACGGCCAATCTGTGCTGCTGGTGGGGATTCAGGAGGGCGAAATCGTCACCGTCTATCGCCGCCTGAGTCCCTGACGACCATCTCCCTCCACCATACCTCCTGCCCGGTTGCACGATGAGCACTGCTGAGCCGATCTTTGACGACGATGTTGCGGCGGACGCCCCCGCCTCAGCGCCGTTGGCCGTCGACGTCAACAACCTCTGGATTCACTACGGTCGGTTCGCCGCAGTGAAGGGGATCACGCTGAAGATCGCGCCTGGGGAGGTTTTCGGGTTCATCGGCCCCAACGGGGCGGGCAAGTCGTCGACCATTCGCGTCATGGCCACCCTGCAGGAGAAGTTCCAGGGGAGCGTCCTGATTCAGGGGCGCAGCGTGCGCAAAGAACCGGAAATCGTTCGTGAACACATCGGCTACGTGCCCGACTTCTTCGGCGTCTATGAAGACCTCACCGCCCGAGAATATTTGCACTTCTTCGCCGCGGCCTACCGCCTCCCCTGGAGCCGGCGGGCTGGAACGGTGGACGACGTGCTGCAGCTCACCGACCTGACCCACAAGATTGATTCGCCGGTCGATTCCCTGTCTCGCGGGATGAAACAGCGCCTCTCGCTGGCGCGGGTGCTGCTCCACGACCCGGCCGTGCTGCTGCTCGATGAACCGGCCTCCGGCCTGGACCCCCGCGCCCGGATCGAGATGCGCGAGCTGCTGAAAGCACTCAAAGAGATGGGCAAGACCATCGTCATCTCCAGTCACATCCTGCATGAATTGGCGCAGCTCTGTACTCAAATCGGCATCATCGAAGCGGGCCGCCTCGTCGTGCAGGGATCAGTCGCCGAGATCTATCAGCGTCTGGGACTCCTGCGGATCGTCCACGTGCAACTGACCAATCAACCCGAAGGTCTCCTGGAACGGGTCCGGGAGTTGCCGGGAGTGAAACACGCCGACGAATCGGCCGATCGCTGGGCGATCCACTTCGAAGAGGGGGATCTCGCCGTGGAAGATCTGCACCAGTTTCTGGTCGAGCACGGCGCCCGGATTCGCATGTTCCAGCCGGAGGTGATGGACATGGAAACGGCGTTCATGAAGCTGACGGAGGGGCAGACGCAGTAGCGGTGGAACATCCGAAGTCCGAAGAGCGAAACTCGAAAGAAATTCCAAATCTCAAAGTGCAAATCCCAGACAAGCTCCAACGCAGAAACAAGCTCCAACTATCTCGTTCGCGGATTCGTTTCGGTGATGCTGATGGATTTGGAACTTGGAGGTTCTTTGAGATGTGGGTTTTGTGATTTGGAGCTTGTCGAACTCGAATCATGA
>JANRLN010000140.1:0-1764 GCA_033762515.1 Planctomycetaceae bacterium | reverse complement strand
GTAGATGGGGATGAAAGTCCGCGGTCGAGAGGGGATGCTTGGTGTGTGTTGTGACGAAACACCCATCCCATTCAGGAGCCGCGGACATGTTGAAGGTATCGTTGACGGACGAGTTGCGAAAGAACGTGGTCTACGTCGGGCTGGATTATCATCAGGCGTTTGTGCAGGTGTGTGTGATGGACGCGGACGGAAACGTCTGGAAGAATCGACGCTGTGCGAGCACGGTCTCGGCGGTCCGGCAGGCGGTGGACCTGCTGCTTCCGCGGGGAACGGCGGTGCAGGCGGCGATCGAGGCCTGCAACGGCGCGGCGGACTTCGCGGAGAAACTGGTCGCCACGGGCTGGCAGGTTTCGCTGGCGCACGCGACGTACGTTCACAAGCTGAAGCGGAGTCCCGACAAGACCGACTGGTCGGATGCCCAGATGCTGGCGGACCTGACGCGCGTCGGCTACTTGCCGAAGGTCTGGCTGCCGCCGCGCGAGTTGCGGCAATTGCGGCATGTGGTCCGGCGCCGTCAGCAGTTGGCCGAGCGGCGGCGAACGGCCAAGCAGCGGGTGACGGCGCTGTTGCGAGCCGAGCGAGTCGAGTTCACGGGCTCGCGGTGGACGAAGGCCTGGATCAAAGCGGTGCGGAACTGCGTCGACCTGGGCGAGCAGGGCCGCTGGGTCGTGAACGAACTCCTGGACGAAGCGCTCGAGGTCCAACAGCAACTGGACCGGACCGAAGCGCGGCTGGAAGAACTGACTCGTGACGATCCGCTCGTGAAGCACCTGCGATGCCATCGCGGCGTGGGCCTCGTCACCGCGGTCACGCTGCGGGCCGAATGGGGGACGATGACCCGTTTCCGCTCGGGCAAGCAGCTGGCGCGGTTCTGCGCACTCTCGCCGCGGAACGCCTCCAGCGGCAAGAAACAGGCCGATGCCGGCGTCATCCAAGCCGGCAACCGCGAACTGCGGCGGGTGCTGATCGAAACGTCCCATCGGCTGATGCGCTGCGACGTACGCTGGCAAACGCTGGGACAATCACTCAAGGCCCGCGGCAAAAAAACGAACGTCGCCGCCGTCGCCGTGGCCAATCGTTGGGTGAGATGGCTGTATCATCAGTTAAAGACCCTGGGCGTGTGATTCCTGCGACATCCGGAAACCGGAAAACCGAAAGCAGAAAACCAACGGCCTTTCTTTGAAGGAGAAAACCGGGGCGAACTGAATGGTAAATCGTGACCTTGCTGGTCTTCCGGCGCGCTCGAACAAACCCTGGGCCGCTCGCGGCTCGTCAGTAGATGGGGCAGCCGGAACCGTGTACTCGAACCACCCACTTGGGCAGCCGCATTGACGGTCAGCTCGGAGAGAAGAGTCGGGCTCCACGATCCACCAAACATTTCACCCCGCCCCTTGACAAACCAAAGACTTTCAGAGAAGGGTTTGCCGAGTCTTCGAGGCGAACCAATTCCGGCTTGGATACCATGCTTGGTTCGCCTCGTCAAAGCCTACCTTCAATAAAGCATTCGCCCTGGAACTTACGCCGCTTTATGAGACGGCAGCGGCGATGAGGACGCACCGACTACCTGCGGCATAATGCGGCCCAGCAGGTCGATCGTGCGCGCGGTCGCTCCCTGTTGCGTCAGGATGAACTCGCGGGCTGTCGTTCCGAGTTTTGCGCGTGCGGAACTGTCGATCAACAGTTGGCGAACGATCGCGGTCATTTGCTCGCCATCAGAAATGACCTTGGCGGCATCCCGCGACAGCAACGCCTCGGTCACGTCGC
>JANRLN010000139.1:0-5658 GCA_033762515.1 Planctomycetaceae bacterium | reverse complement strand
CCACAAGGCGGCCTGCACGCCCGATTTCTTCCTGTTCGACAGCCACCTGGCCCTGGTCTACCGCGGTCAGTTCGACGCCAGCCGCCCCAACAACGGCAAGCCCATCACCGGAGCCGACCTGCGGTCCGCCGCCGATCGGGTGCTCCACGGAGAACCGCCCCTGATCGAACAGCACCCCAGCATCGGCTGCAACATCAAGTGGAAACCGGGCCACGAACCGGAGTATTTCACGGGGCAATCGGCGGTGGAGTAGGGAAACGCTCTACACCAGCGAGTCTGCTGGGTTTGGCCGGGGCGCGGCGCTCGCCTTTCCAGGACGTTGGGGGCTCATGGCCCCAGGATTCGCCGTCGCCCATCTCGGACTGGGGCCATGTGTGTCTTATCTCGTGGGACGGCGTCTACTGCGCCCCAGCCACCCTGCCGTTTGCCAATTGGCATCGCAGAAACTTGTGCATCAACGACACGAATTCGACGCCACCCTACTGCGGCGGAGCGATCCGGGAGTTTGTCGCCGGGCCAGTTAGCGGCGGGTCGCCGGTCTGAAGGCGGTGCAGCCATTCGGAAATGTCTCGATGGGCGGCTCGCGTCTGCCGAATGACGAGGATCGATTGGTTTTCCGTGCGCGTCTCCGTCAATGCCCCCGCAGGTGCGGCTGATGCCTCGATCGGGGTACCAACTGAAGTTGGCGGCTTTGCAACGCCATCCGTCGGCACAATGCGGATTCCCGCGGGATGGCGAATTGAGGCGTCAACTTCCCAACTGTGTCGTTCCACAAGGTCGGGCAGAAGTTCGGCCAGTTCATGAGCTGCCGCGGACGGCACGCGATACGCTCGGGTCAGCATTTCCTGTTCGGGATCAGGCGGCGGCGACTCGCGGTGCAGTTTCCGGAATGACTCAAGCAACTGGTCGACGTCATCCAGGACCCGCTCCGAATTCCGGACAACTACCACCCCCGGTCTCGCAAATGTGACGTCTCCTCCAGTTCCCGATGAATCATCCCATGGTCCCGAGGTCATCTCCTGCAGCAGGGCCGCCAACTCTTGACTCTCCTCCGAGGTGCGGCAGAAATCACGGACGTCGAACACGGAGATTTCATGCATCCGATACTCGTCGAGATTGGCCTGCGTGGAAATCCACAATACTCCGTAACTCAAAGAGTGTCGGAGCCCACATCCTTCGAGCAAAGTCTCCAACACGCGCTGCAATGGCTGCCCGTCGAGTGATGCCGTTACCGGAAATTCGAGTGAGATCCCTTCGTCATTGATTGCTGCGGTGTCGAACTCGACGGTGATCTCGGCCTGCCGGGCAAGGGATTGAACCGCTTCTCGAATCGACGCCCCTTGAAACTCGGCCTTAACGGGCTGCATCAACTTCTTCCGAATGGCTGGATGCTCCGGGGCATCGAGGAGGACAATTCGGCGAGCCGGGGAGCGGAGCGCCGCCAGCAGACTCTCGACTTCGAGATGAGTTCTCCCAGTCGTCCTGACGCAGAGAATGCGTCCAACGACGGCGATGGATCCACCGACCCCCTCCGCAGTCCCCCAGTTGTCGGACGTACAACTTGTGATGGCTTCCGCGATCTGATGAGCGTCATAACCCTGTCCGATGAGGTCGGCCAAATTGTAGAGTCTCGCCGGCATCCTCTCATCGTGCAGAGATTGAGTGGTCACCCACAGCAGACCGTCGTCCCAGAACCATGCGAGACTCTCAAGCTGCAGGCGATCCAATAACTCGTACAACGGAGCATTGTCTAATTTGACACTCATGGGCAAATCGACCGCGATCGCTTCGTCACTCAAGGCGACCTCGTCGAAGACGACCGTCATTTTTCGCTCGGTGCGCAGCCACTCCACCACTTTGTTCAAGGGGGTCCGTTGGAAATCGACCGTTACCAGTTCATTGAGAGCCTGCGGCAGATGCCTGCCAATGAAGAGACTCGTCGGCTCTTCGGGAATCTCAACGTGAGCTGCAGGATCGACTGGCGTTCCAGCCACGCCGCGGATGAGAGACCACGAATTGTGAGAACGCACGATTTGCGCTGAGGCAATGTCTGAACTGCAATAAATCAGGATGAAAACCAGGCAACGAATCGCGTAACGAGCCATCGCAGATCTCCTTCGATCAAGGCACATAGGCGAACATGGCGCCAGGAGCCGTGTGACCCCGAGCCCGTCCACGAGACTCACCACACTGTTTACTCGGCGGCATCTGTTACCAATCGGGGTGAGCGATGCGAACTCGGTAGGATCATACTGCGTCGGGGTGGGGTGGTGCAGGCGGGACAGTCTTATCTCGTCGCGAGATCGCAGAATGCATGGCAGGGCGGCTGGGTGGCTGGGGCGCTGTACACGCCTTCCGAAGGCGTTGGGTGCTCATGGCCCCAGCATTCGCCGCTGCTCATCTGAGACTGGGGCAATGACGCACCGCCCTCATTGTGCATCGAGCTGCATTCCAGACGTTGAGAATCTTCCCAACTGGAACCGCGCCCCAGCCACCCTGCCACCATCACAACCCACGGGCTGCGCTCCGTCCGTCTGGCGACGGACACCGCTCTACCCGTGGCTACACTCGCGGGCCCCGCTGGGGCCAATAGCATCCCCGCTGCGCAGCGCCTCGATTCCTCGATTACGGGTCAACAATCAGCTCGCACTCCGGCAGGCTCTCCAGGAATGTCCGGCCGTAAGGCTTCGAGCGGACGCGGGGGTCGAGGATGGCGACCATGCCGGTGTCGGTGCGGGTGCGGATCAGGCGGCCGAAGCCCTGCTTGAGTTTGATGACCGCTTCGGGGACTTGGTACTCCATGAACGGGTTGCCGCCGCGGTCGCGGATGGCTTCCACGCGGGCTTCGAGCAGGGGGTGATCGGGGACGCTGAAGGGGAGCTTGGTGATGATCACGTTCTGCAGCGCGTCGCCGGGGACGTCCACCCCTTGCCAGAAGCTGTCGGTCCCGAAGAGGACCCCCGCGGGATCTTTGCGGAACTTTTCGAGCAGCAGCCCGCGGGGCATGTCGCCCCCTTGCACGTACAGGCCATAGTTCCGTTGCGTCAACCAAGGGGTCAGGCGCCGTGCGCAGTTCTGCAGCAGCTTGTAACTCGTGAAGAGGACAAACGCCCGCCCCTTGGTCCAGTCGAGATAGCGTTTGATGCGCTCAATCGCCGCCGATTCGTAAGCGCTCGGCTCTCCGGCCGGATCCGGCATGCCGTCCGCCAAGACCAGTTTGGCCTGTTCACGGAAATTGAAGGGGCTGCCGAGCTTGAGCTCATCGGCCTTCGTAAGCCCTAACCGCTCACGGATGAACTGAAAGCTGTCGCGCCCCGTGGCGAGCGTGGCGCTCGTGAGGATCACCGAGGGGACTTTGTTGAACAGTTCGTCCCGGAGCACCGGACCAACGTCGACCGGGGCCGACATCAGCCGCACCCGCGTGCCGTCGTTGCCCGATTGTTCGATCCAGTAAACGCTCCCCTCCGCCGTCTGCTGCAGCCAGGAATTCAACGTGTTCGCGTGCCCGTCGCAGCGATCGGCCGCGGCGAGGAACTCGATCTGCTCTTCCTCTTTCTGAAGCTGTTGCGCGAACTGCGTGATGCCCAGCGCCAATTCCTTCAGGGCCGGGCTGACTTCGTTGCTCAGCGAGATCGGCGACTTGACGCGCCCATTGCTCCCGCCGCGGGACTCCTTCCAGTAGCGCACTTGATCAAACAAGTCGCGGACGAGGCCGCGCAAATGTCCCACACGGCGTTGTTCGGTTCGCAACTCGTCGCGTGCGAGGAGGCCCTTCTGCTGCCGCTCCTGGTAGAGCCGATTGAGCAGATACTCCAACTGGCCGCTGGTGATCGACAGCCCCAGATGGTCGGCGGCCACTTGTTCGACGGTATGGGCTTCGTCGAGGATCACCACGTCGTAATTGGGGAGAATCGACGCCCCTTCGCGACGAATGGCCAGGTCGCTGAAGAACAACGCGTGGTTGACCACCATCACATCGGCGTTCCAGACGCGGCGGCGGGCCTTGTAGTAGTAGCAGTCGTTGTAGGTGGGACAGTTCTTCCCCAGACAATTGCCGCTGTCGCTGGCGGCTTCGTCCCAGACTTGGGAGATCGGTTTGAAATCGAGGTCGCCGAGGCTGCCGTCGGTCGTCTTCCGCGACCAGGTTAACAGCTCCTGCAGTTGGTCGACTTCCTCCGGGCGGGAGAACGTGCTCCCCGCCCTCTGGACGGCGCCGCGGAGGCGACGCAGGCTGACATAGTTCGAGCGTCCCTTCACCAGGACCGCCGAGAACTCCACCGGCAGGACGGCGTTCAGGAACGGAATATCCCGCTCAATGAGTTGCTCCTGCAGGCTGATCGTGTGCGTGGAGACAACGATGCGTTTCTTGGCGCCCGCTTCCCCCTGGTTCGCTGTGGCGGCCAGGATGGCCGGCACCAGATAGGCGTAGCTCTTGCCGGTCCCGGTCCCCGCTTCGACGATGAGATGATGCCCCCCCGCAATCGCCTTGGCGACGCCGTGCGCCATCTCCAACTGCTGCGGCCGGGCTTCGTACTGGGGATGCCGCTGGGCGATGCGGCCGCCCGCCCCGAGGACGCCCCGAACGTCCAGCTTGATCGTCGGCGTGGTCACGCGGTCTACTCCACGCGCCGCAAGGCGACGATGCACAGGTCGTCGCGCTGCTTGCGTTCGTCGATGAAGTTCTCCACCGCATCCACGACGAACGGGACCAGTTCCCGCACCGGTTGAGGGGCCTGCCGGAAGGTTTCATCCAAGCGTTCGCGGCCGAAAATCTGCTGCGCGGAGTCCATCGCTTCGGTGACGCCGTCGGTAAAGAACAGCAGCGAATCATTGGGCGCGATTTGCAGCACCAGTTCCTGATAATTTTGCTGGGCGATCACGCCGAGAGGCATGCCCGACACTTCGTGGCCGATGGAGGCCACGGCGCCGTCGGCCTTCCGCAGGATCGGCGGGAGGTGCCCCGCATTGGCCACATGAATTTCGTTGGTCCGCGGGTTGATGACCGCCAAAACCAGGGTGATGAAGCGGAATCCCAGGCCGCTGGTGGCGATCTCGCTGTTGAGACTGCTGAGGGCTTCGCTGGCCGAGGTGGCGCTGAGCAGGTGATAGCGGGCCGACGCATGCAGCCGCGCCATCAACAGGGCTGCGGGCACCCCCTTGCCCGCGACGTCGCCGACGGCGATGCCCAGGTTGCCGTTCGGCAGGCGGATATAATCGAAGTAGTCTCCGCCCACTCGATGAGCCGGTTCGTAGAAGTCGTCAAATTCGTACCCCGGCAGCTGGGGCGCCTCACTGGGGAGGAAACCCAGTTGCACCTGCGTGGCGAAATCGAGTTCCCGCTCGATCTCGCGCTGCTCCAGCAGCGTTTCGTGGAGCGTTGCGTTTTCCAGGGCGCGGGCGCACTGCGAACTGACGCTGACGAGCAGCTCCAGATCGTCGCCGTTGAACTGCTGCCCCAGGTCGCGGGTGCTGATCTGCATGATCCCCAGCGGCTTGCCGGAGATGTCGAGCAGTGGGGAGCACATCACCGAACGAATCTGGAGGTCGAGCAGGCTCTCGCTGGAGGCGAACCGGGAATCGCGGGAGGCGTCGGCGCTGAGAATCGCCTTGCCGCTGTTCATCGCCTGCTCGATGATGGTCAGGCTCATGGGGACATGG